>JACRCY010000296.1 GCA_016218785.1 Deltaproteobacteria bacterium | reverse complement strand
CTCGCCGACGACCTGCCGAAACTGTGGCGGGCTCCGACCACCACCGATCGGGACCGCAAACTGCTCTTGCGGCTGCTCGTGCAGGAAGTCAGCATCCGCGCCCTCGACGTCCCGAAGAGAGTCCTGCGGCTGAGCGTGCTTTGGCACACCCAGGCCGTGACCGAGATCGAAGTGGAACCACCGGGTCGCGGCGATCGACGCCGGAAGCTCCGCTGGAGCCTGGTGGCGACGACGGTGCCTGGGGCGACCCAAACTGGTGCTTGAAGCCTGATGGAGCGCTCGCCCGACATGTAACCCCAAAGGTGCATTGTGATGCCAACGTCAAGCCCTCGGCGCTGGCGCAGCCCTGGGGCGGTTGCGCCGGCGACCCGCCGGTGTGGTCGTCGGTGAGCGCGGGGCCGGGGAGCGGCGCTTGGACGGCGTGCGCGAGCATCTGGGCGCGGAGGTGGGGGCTTCACCACCCGCAGGCGCGCCACCGCCGGCCACGGCCGACAGCCGCCACCACACCTACTCCGAGCTGCTCGCAACGAAGCGCCGCGGCGATTGGGAGGCCATCGTCTCCAACGCCAGCTTCGGGGCCGCCGGCGCCGTCGTGATCACCACCTACTACCTGGTGCGCTTCCACCGCCGCACCAAGGCCACGGTGATCAGCGTGCCCGCGCCCGCGGGGGCGATGCTCTCGCTCACCGGCGGATTCTAGCCCGCGAGCGGGTTGCGCACCTTGAGGCCGGGGAAGCGGCCGAAGTCCCGGTCCGCGATCCACAGCTCGCGGACCCCGTGGTGGCGACAGAGGGCCGCCACCCGGGCGTCGTGGACCATCGGGCCGGAGATCCGGCCGCCGCGCGGGGGGCGCGCTGCTCTGCTCGACCCCGGGGACGGGGCGAGATTCCCTGCGGCCGCTGCGGCGGGGGCCTCCCAACAGTCCAGAACCTCACGCGGCCGTGACCTGGCCTGGGGCTTGCTTCACCCTCAAGGCGGTGAAGACCGTCATCCTGCTTGTCGTCGCCAACCTCTTCATGACGGTGGCCTGGTACGGTCACCTCAAGTACAAGAGCTCGCCACTGTGGCTGGCGGTCGTCGTGAGCTGGTCGATCGCCGGGCTCGAGTACTGCTTCCAGGTGCCCGCCAATCGCCTCGGCCACGGACACTTCTCCGCGGCCCAGCTCAAGACCATGCAAGAGGTGATCACCCTGGTCGCGTTCGGCGTCTTCTCGGTGGTGTACCTCAAGGAGCCGGTGAGGTGGAACCATCTCGCCGGCTTCGCGTGCCTCGTGGCGGCCGTGGTGCTCGTGTTTCGCAAGTGGTAGCACCCGTGGAGCGCGCCGCCCACGGACGCCGAACGCCTAGGACGAGGCCTGGCCGGCTTCTGCCAGCGCCGCCACCCCCGGCAGCGTGATCTCGAACCGCGTTCCCCTGCCCAGGACGCTGTGCACCTGGATCTTGCCGTGGTGCTGGTCGACGATGCGCTGCACGATGGCCAGACCGAGGCCGGTGCCCTTGCCGGCCTTCTTGGTCGTAAAGAAGGGCGTGAAGACCTCCTGGTGCAGGTGCTCCGGTATGCCGGGGCCGGTGTCCGCCACCTCGATCACCACCGCGGCGCCGCCGTCGGGCCGGTCCGCCGCACCACGGTGCGTCCGGACCTCGATGCGCCGCCGCTCCGGCCGGCCGCTCTCGAGCGCGTCCTTCGCGTTGACGATCAGATTCAGCAGCACCTGCTCGAGCGAGACGGCGTCGCCGATGACCCCCGGGAGGCCCGCCGCGAGGTCCTGGACCAGCTCGATGTGGCGGTCCTCCAGCTGCCGCGCCACGAGCGCCGTGGCGGCCGTGACCACGGCGTTGATGTCCACGTGCCCCACCACGGCCCCCTCCGCACGACGCACGAAGCGGCGCACTTGGTCCACGACCTCCGCGGCGCGGTTCACCAGGTCGGCGATCTCGCGGAGGTCCTGCTCCCCCGGCCCCGTCTCCCCGCGCTGGAGGGCGCGCAGGCTCGCCTGGCAGCTGATCTTGATGGCGTTCAACGGCTGGTTGATCTCGTGGGCCACGGTCGCCGCCAGCTCGCCCAGGGCGGCGAGCTTCTCGGCCTGAATCAGCGCCCCGGAGGTGGCCCGCAGCTGCTCGTGGGCCCGGCGCACCTCCTCCTCGGCCTGGCGGCGCTGCGAGATGTCCTCGCACACCGTGATCACGCCGATCACCCGGCCGGCCTTGCTCCTCACGATGTCGGAGACCAGCCGGACCGGGAAGACGCTCCCGTCCTTGCGGACGTTGAGGCCCTCGCGCACCAGCCCGTCCATCGACTCGACCTCCGCGACCGACAGCGGCGCGGCGGCCTCGGGTGGACCGAAGACGCGGGCCGGCTGGCCGATGAGCTCGTCCAGCGAGGCGTAGCCGTGCATCGCCACGTCGGCCGGATTGGAGTAGACGATCTGGCCGTTGCGGTCCCTGATGGTCACGCCGGTCCGGGTCGTGGCGATGGCGCGATCCAGCATCAACGCCATCTCGTGCGCCTGCTCGATCTCGGTGAGGTTCTGCATCGAGACGGCCGTGCCGATGGGGGTGCCGTCCGGCGCCGCCACGGGCGTGCGGGAGACCGCCACCGGGAGCCGCACGCCGCTCCGCGACCGGGCGGTCACCTCGACCCGGGCGGGAGTCGCGCCCGGCGCCGGTCCGCTCCCGGAGACCGCCGGGAGATCGTCGGGTGGGATGAAGGCCTCGATGCGCTGACCGAGCAGCTCGCGCTCCTCCGCGCCGAGCAGCCGCGCCGCCGCGGGGTTCGCCCGCTGGATGGTGCCGGCCGGGCTCACGAGGAGGAGCGCGTCGGAGATCGCCGCCACGATGCTCTCCGCGGCCAGCGTAGGCGACAGGGAGAAGAGCCCGTGGCTCCTGATGGCCGATCCGAGGAGCAGGGCGCAGAAGAAGGCCGAGACCGTCGCGAGCGAGGGCAGCCGGAGCCCGAGCAGGGGCAGCACTCCGTCGGTGAGAAGCCCGGTCAGGACCGGGATCGCCGCGGCGATGGCGACGTGCCGCGTCTGGTGCCGGTTCGGTTCGCCGCGCGACCGCACGGAGTGGCGGAAGACGATGATGACGGTGGCCAAGCCCACGCTAGCACCGAAGACGGTGGCGAGCAGGGTGGCGGTATTGAGGGGGCGGACGTGGGTCCAGCCCCAGGCCTCGCGTTCGACGCCCGCCGTCACCTGGCGCGTCGTCAGCCCGATCAGGGTCAGCGCCAGCACGATCGCGTAGAGCACGAGGAGGCCGAGCCGGCGCCAGCGCGTCGGGCGGATCCCCGAGTAGACCAAGGCGAAGTGGAACAGGAGCGCGGGCAGGAAGGGCCAGCAGGACTGCACCCTCGCCCACACGTTTGCCGCACGGGCGCTCACTGCCGTCTGGAGCCCGAGGTCCAGCAGCGACAGGGACAGCCCGGCGAGGCAGAACAGCAGGAAGACCCGGCTGGAGCTCCCCTGCGCCCGGCGCGAGAAGGCGATCTGGAGCAGCAACGCGAACGCGACGCTGCTGGCCATGGCCGCCCAGGCGAGGAGGCTCACGGGCCGTCTCCGAGGGTCAAGGTTCCCTCCCCGAGCGTCTTATCATAGCACACGCCGGCGGGCGACGCGGACCAGGAGCTCGCCTCGTGGACGCGGCCAAGGCGCGGGTGACCGACCGCGGCGGCCCTACGGGCACTTGATCTCGAGGACGACCCGGCGGTTGGCCGCGGCGGCTTCCCCGGTGGCCCCCTTGACAATCGGATCGCGCGCACCCGCGCTGTCCGTGGCCAAGGCGCCGGCCCGGGCGCCACGCGCGACCAGCAGGGCGCGGGAGGCGCGGGCCCGCTCCCGGCCGAGGTAGTGGTTGACCTTGGGCGCCCCCTCCTCCGACGAGTGGCCGACCAGCGTGAGGCTGCACCGCGGCGCATCGCGCACGGCCGCCGCGAGGGCGCGGAGCCCCTCCTCATCCTTGACGTCCGGCTGCGGGCTGCCCTGCCTGAAGCTGAGGGGCAGGAGGCGGGACCCCGACGTCAGCGCGGCGGCCGGAGCGGCGGGCCGCTCCGGGGGCGTGGGAGCCGCCGGGCCCGTGGCCACGGGGCGGGCCGCCGCGTCCGGGGCGGGCGCCGCCGGGCCCGTGCTCGTCGGCGCCGCCGGACCCGTGGCCACGGTGCGGGCCGTCGCGTCCGCCCGGGGCGCCGAGCCCGAGCTGCCGAGGGCCAGCCACAGGCAGATGGCTGCGCCGCCCAAGACCAGCACCACGATGGCGGCGACCAGGGTGAGGTGGCGGCGCTTTCCGGCCGCCTGCGGGACGGCGGCCGGTGGGGCCTGAAGCGGAACCATGGATGGGGGAGCCGCGACCGGCCTCGGAGGCGGGGCGGGCGGAGGGGGTACCAGCGGCGGCAGGGGCGGCTGCGGCGCGACCAACCCGTACTGCCCCTCATACGCGCGCGGCCGGTCGTCCAGGGGCGGCAAGGGCATGGCCGCGGGGCGCCCGTCCGCGACCCCACACAGCTCCGCGACTCGGTCCCAGATCTGCGCGCCCGCGTAGTGGTCCACCGCATAGCGGCCCGTGCTCCGGTCGAAGGTACAGACCAGGGGATCGATGGCATCGCCCGGATTGGGCAGCACGACCAGCGCCGCGCCGATCTCGGCATGCTGCGCCTGGACCAGCGCCACGAACTCCAGCCCCTCCATCTCGGGCATCGAGAGCCCGGCCACCACCAGCCGGGGTCGGTACGTCCCCACCGCCGACAGGGCCACCATGGGCGAGTCCTCCCGCACCACCAGGACGCCGCCGGCCCGAAGCCGCTCGATCTCGTCGCCGTAGTACTGCCCCAATCGACCGGGGAGCACGCACAGGATCGTGCTCACGTTGACGCCCGTCCGCCCGCCGCGCTCGCGACCTCCGCCTCACCGCACCCGCTCATGCGGACGACGAAGATGCAGCCCGCTATCTCGTCGTCCATGGCCAGCTCCGTGCTCTCGAACCGGACACACACGGTGGGTGTCGTGGAGTGTACCACCAACTCCACGCCCGGGCTCAATCCGAATGACAGGAGCTGGTGGAGATGGGCGTGGCTGTCGGGCCGGATGTAGGTGACCCGCCCGCGCTCGCCCGGCCGGAGCTCGCTCAGCCGGGTCACGATCCGGCTGACGGTCCGCTGGTCCAGTGAGCAACAGGGCCCGTCGGGGATCGGCTTGCCGTCGGGGCTCACCGCCGGGTGGCCGAGCAGCGTGCAGATGGCCTCCTCCACCTCCGGCAGCAGCGTGTGCTCCAGCCGGCACGCGAGCTCGGCGACGTGGGCGCGCTTCAGGCGGAGGAACGTGCTCAGCAGCGAGTCCGCCAGGCGATGCCGCCGGATGACGCGCGCCGCCTCCTTCAGCCCCACGGCCGAGAGGGCGACCGTCTGGTGGCTCCAGACGATCAGGCCGGCGCGCTGCAGGGCCCCGAGCTCGGCGTCCCCGAAGTCCACGTCGCAGTGGCCGCGGATGGAGGGGAGCGAATGGTCGCCGGACTCGCCCGAGTTCCAGATGGCCTCGAGGATCTCGTCGCGCGTCTCGACGTCCACGATGTCCCGCTCCTCGCTCCTCATGCGAAGGTCACCCCCAGGATCCGGCAGACGTGGTGCAGCAGGCCGCCGATGAGCGCGGCGTAGACCATGACGGCGCCCACGATGGCCAAGGCCGTGCGCACGCCGCGCTCCCGCAGCAGCACCATGACGGTGTTGATGCAGGGGACGGCGAAGGTCATGAGGAACGTGACCGCCACGAGCTGGGCGTTGCTGAAGGTGGGGCGCAGCTGCACCAGCTCGGCCGCGCCGGTCTCGCGACGGATGAGCGCCTTGAGGAACACCTGCACGCTCTCCTCGGGGAGCCCCATCAGCCCGTGTACCACCGGGCGGCAGGCCCGCTCGAGGAGCTGCAGGCCGCCGGAGCGGGCGACTAGGAACATGACCAGCGCCGCCAGGACGAAGAACGGCAGCGCCTCGCGTAGGAAGGCGAACGTCCGGCTCAGGGCCCGGCGGAGGAGCGGCCACGGCCGCGGCAGCCGCATCGGCGCCAGCTCCATGAGGAGCGGCGTCGGCCGCCCGGGCAGGAAGCGATGCGCCAGCACGCCCGCGAGCACCACCTGGGCGACGATGAGCCCAATCACCGTGAGCGAAGCCGACGCCGGCAGCGGCCGCAACACCGTCAGCATGACGGCCAGGAGCGGCGAGCACGGGATCCCGAGCAGCAGGAGGATCGTCGCGATGTTGCGCTCCCGGGGCGTGTCGAGGGTGCGGGTCGCGAGGGTGGCCAGCGTGATGCAGGAGAAGCCGAGCGAGAGGGGGATCAGACCCTTGCCGTTGAGACCGACCCGGCGGAGCACGCCATTGCAGAGGCACGAGAGCCGCGGCAGGTACCCCGACTCCTCGAGCAGCCCGAAGAACAGGTAGAAGCAGAAGAGCACCGGCAGCACGAGCCCGAGCGGCAGGAACACCCCGGAGGCGATGAGCCCGAAGTGCCGATCGAGCAGCAGGTCGCGCACGAAGGCGCTGGGCAGGTGCTGGAGGGCGCGCTGGAGCAGCGGGAGGACGACGCCCTCGAGCAGCCCGCCTTTGATGTGGTCCACGAGGAAGCCGGCGCCGAAGCGGCCGACGAAGAGGAACATGAGCACGGCGACGGCCACCGCGATCGGGACCCCGGTCGCGAGGCGGGTGCACAGCCGTCCGAGCGACTCGGCGAACGAGCCGTGCGAGAAGTCCTGCCGCAGGCGGGCGTCCCGGACCACGCCCTCCGCGGCCAGGTTGTAGGACCCCGCCAGCTCCGCGGCGACCGCAGCGGGCTCCTGGAGGCGGAACTGTCCGGCGAGGCTCCGCAGCTGCTCGAGCATGGCCGGGCCGCAGCCGCGGCGGATGAGCTGCTCGGCGGCCGGGTCGGAGGTCAGCGCCCCCAGCGCGAGCGGGCCCGGCGGCACGTCGAGGTCGCAGAGCAGGCGGGCGGCGAGCTCGAGGTACTCCTCCGTCGGGGCGGAGTGGCGGGCGAGCTTCCGCGGCACGCGCATGGCCCGCAGCCGGGCGCGCACCTCGGCGACGCCGAGCCCCTCGGTGGCCACCACGGCGCAGACGTCGATTCCCAGGAGCGCGCGCAGCCGCGCGAGATCCAGCGAGATGCCGCGCGCCGCGGCCTCGTCGCTCATGTTGAGCACGAAGAGCGTGGGGAGGCCGTGCTCGGCGCACTGCAGGAGCAGCGCGAGCGAGCGCTTGAGGTGCTTGGCATCGCCGACCACCAGGACGCCGCCCCCCGGCTGGCGCAGGGCGGGCGCGAGCAGCGCGGCGCTGACGGCGCGCGCGTCCTCGTTCGGCGCGAACCGCGAGCAGGTCCCCGGCGTGTCGACGAAATCGACCGGGGCGGCGGGCACGGCCCCGACGCGCCGGGCGGTGGCCGCGCCCGGGACCTTCGCCAGCCCGCCGTCGCCGAGCCGCGCCGTGAGCGTCGTCTTGCCCACGTTCACGTTGCCGACGACGGCGAGGGCGGCGCGCGGCGCGCCGGCGGTGCTCGCCGGCCCCCGGCCGTGGGACGCCCCCACGGCGGGGAGGTCGGACGCAGGCAGCACACGCACCATCGCGCCGACCGTTGATAGCAAGAGCCATGCCGCGGAGGCGTCGGTTGCCGGTGGTCGCCCATGGCGGCGCGTGGCCAGGACATCGGTCGCCGGCTAGCTCGCCGGGCCCTGGGGATAGGCCCGCAGCATCGGGCGTTCTTCCCGCACCGTAGGGAAAAGCTCCTTGCAGGTGCCCGTCATCACGGCCTTCGGGCTCGAAAGCGCTGCCTTGGTCCTGGCGCGAGCCTTGCATCACCGAGGTCGGCTGGCGCCCGGGCTCGACCCGACCCGGACGCCCCAAGGAGACTCGATGCTGAGACTTGTCGGGCAGGTGGTGGCGGCGGCTCTGGTCGTGATAGTCTCGCGGATGTCCTCACGGACTCCGAGGGGCTGAGTTCTTGAGCTCGCGCGGCGTCGCCGAGTCAACGGCCGAGATCCTGCGCCTCATCGGCGAGATGAGAGCGGGCCGGGGAGAGGTGCGGCCGGCACCGGCCGCGCCGCAGCCGACGCCGCCGCGCCTGGAGGTGGAGCGCTGGCGCGAAGCCTTCTACTGCGACGCGGTCGCCGAGCGCCTGGCGGCGATCTGCTCCCTCCTGGAGGAGCGCGTCGACGCGCTCGAGGGCGAGTTCACGGCCCCGCGCGCGGCGCCCGGAGCGGGTGACGTTGGGCGGCGTGCGGGGGGCGGCCCCGGCCCGCCGGCGGCGGGGGCGCGACCGACGTGGCCCGCCGAGGAGGTCGAGCCGGGCGCGCGCGGGGCTCCGCCGGCGGCGCTCGGCACCGCCACGCCGGAGTCGGGCCGGAGCCTCGCTCCGGCGCCCGCGGAGGGCGCGCTGCTGACCGGGCCGATCCAGGAAGGCGTGGTCT
>JACRCY010000034.1 GCA_016218785.1 Deltaproteobacteria bacterium | reverse complement strand
TCACCCCAAGAATCAGCCTCTCCGAGGGGGTTGAGTGCCATAGGTGCCTGGTCAATTCCGGCAACTTGTAAGCGCCTCGCCTCTGCAATATCGATCGCTTGCGTCGCTGGCGCGCGAAAACGGGGCAGCGCGAATAGCTCGTGATCCTTGACAGATGCGGAGGTGGAACGTAGAGTCTACGGGTCCAAAAAAACGGGTGGTTCTCACGCCCTACGTACTCACACTGGAGGATGCCCTTGGCTGACAAGAAGCCTGCGGGCGGCGCTCGCGACATCGGCGACCTCAAGGCACGGCTCGGGCTCAAGCCGGCGAAGGCAGCGGCAGCACAGGCCCAGACCCCGGCCGGCTACCCGGCTCAGACCGGCGTCCCGGCGCCCGTTCCCCCGCCGCCGGGGTTCGGCCCGCCGCCGGGGCCGGCGCAGCCGCCCCCGCCCGACCTCACCCGTGATCCGTTCGCGGTGGCCGCGGCGCCGGCAGTCGCGCCCAAGGTCGACTTCGTCGTGCCGAAGGAGTGGGACGCGGCCGGTCCGGGCGACGCGGCCCAGAAGAAGAGCGCGGCGCCCAAGTACCTCCTCTTCCTCGGCATCGCGCTGGTGCCGCTCATCGTCGGCTACGCGTGCGGCCGCATCAACGGTGCGCGCCAGATCGTCGCCCTCACCATCGGGGACGCGAAGAAGATCAAGACCGAGGTCGACTCGATCGCCGCCACCAACCAGAAGGTCGAGAACGCCTTCGACGAGAGCATGGCGCGCCAGGTGGAGTCGGCCAAGGCCGGCAAGGCGGCCGCCATCCCCGACATGAAGCTCGTCGAGGACCTGAAGGGGCTCAACCTCGTCGTGCCCGTGCCCGACAAGCTCTTCCGCACCAACTACTTCCAGATGAAGGACCTGGCGATCGAGCGCCTCTTCGCCTTCTACTACAACACGATCATCCTCTACGAGCGCGCCAACGCGCACATCAAGCGCACCGAATCGGACAAGGACCTCCTGGAGCGGTACCAGAAGCAGGCCGCGGCCGCGAAGGAGGTCGCCGAGCAGACCTTCGGCATCATCATCGACCCGTCGGGCCCGATCCCGCTCGGCAAGCTGGTGATGACCGGCGAGATCATCTGCAAGAAGGACGCGCCCAAGGAGGGCTGCCCGAAGCCGACCGACTGGGACGGCGTCCAGGTCAAGAGCGACCAGAGCATGGCCTTCTCGAAGCGATTCCTGCGCACGCCGAAGGACACCGAGCGCGTCATCCTCATCGACAAGACGTCGCTCTTCCAGAAGGTCATCGTCGGGTCTCCCGAGGCGCTCGCGGCCGAGGCCTACGGCCGGCGCCTCAAGGAGATCAAGGAAGTCGTCGAGAAGCTGAAGCCGGCCCGCAAGGACGTCGTCAAGGAGCTGGACGACCAGGCGGGCAAGCCGAAGCCCTTCCACCTGTAGCCGCCCCGCCCTCCCGGCGCGGGCCCCCTCCCCGACCAGAAGCGTCCCTCCGGCGTGCCCAGGGCGCGCACCCATCGCGCCGTCGCGATGCGGAGCGCGAAGCGCGAGCCGGCGCGCGAGGCGCGCCGCGGGGAGTGGGGACCCCGACGGGCTCCGCCCGTCGGGGCGAGGGGCGGAGCCCCTCGTGGGATCGACCACTACGGGAGGACGAGGTTCAGCGTGCCGACGAAGTCGGGCACCGTCTGGCCGTTGACGCGCTTCATGAGGTAGTTCTGGTTGGCGACCCGGCTGAAGACGATGCTGAACGGCGTGGCCACGGGCACCGAGGCCGGGCCGGGCAGGACGGGGAGGTTGAACTTCCAGTACTTGGTGTAGCCCGAGTAGCCGGCCGGGCCCGGCGGGTCGGGCTCTTCGGTCTGCAGGACGAGATCGCCGCGGCAGCTCGCGTTGCCGGTCTCGCCGGGATCGTCGCCGATGGCACCGCCCGCGGTAGGCCCGAGGTCCACGTTGAAGAAGAGGACGCAGTCGGCGTTCTGGAAGACGTTCGTCCCGTTGTTCCCGGTCCCGATGGGCTCGGCGAAGACGAGGTGGATGACCTCGTCATGGGTGAGCGCGTTGATGATCTCGCGCTCCATGGCCGGTTTCAGCATGGTGGCCGTCGGCTCCGTGAAGAAGGGCGCCCAGCCGTCGTAGCGGACGAGCTGGTCGGCCGCCCCCGCCACCGCGTGGATGATGATGTTGTACTCCGACGACTGCGTCAGCTCCGGGGAGAAGCTGAGCTGGATGGTGTTGTAGCTGATGGACTTCTGCACCACGGCGGTCTGGTCGCGCGCGAGCACCTTGGGCGCGCCCTCCTCGTACAGCTGGATCGAGGTCGCGTCGGGGTTCAGGGGCTGGTTGAAGGCGATGTAGAGCGGCCCTCCCCGGGGGATGATCGACGGCAGGGGGTTGGCGATGGCTCCCTCGAGAGATTGGAGGTTCGAGGCGGTGACCGTGAGCGCCCCGAGCGCCGGCCGCTCGAGCACGATCGTGGGGGTGATCGCGCCGACCGCGGTCATGTGGTAGCTGAAGATCCCCCCGGGGTAGCGGTAGAGCGAGGGGCCCCCGCTCGCCTCCGCGATGGGCGGGACGATGACCGAGACGACGTCCGCGTTGCCGTCGCCGAGCAGGAGGAAGTCGGGCAGCCCGGTGAACTTCACCAGGCCGGTCGCGTCGGTGGCGGCGCTGACCGTGGTCGCCTGCGCGCTGACCGAGGCCGAGTAGGAGTCGGTGTAGTCGTAGAAGCGCGTGGTCGTGCGCGCCGTGAGCGTGACGCCGCCCGCGGGCGAGCCGTCGTCGAAGATCAGGAGCGCCGAGAAGCTGCCGCTCGCCGGGATCAGGCCGATGGGCCCGAACGTCAGCGAGGCGTTGTCGATGGGGTACTCCCCGGCGCCCAGCAGGTAGCCGTGCATCAGCGCCGACAGGTACTCGGCGTGGTCGAGGATGACCGAGACCTCGCCCGACGGCACCTGCGGGAAGCTGAACCCGCCCTTGGCGTCCGTCGTGGCGGTCGTGGGGACGCCGCCCGCGAGGAGCGTCACACTGACTCCGGACAGGGGCTCGCGCGTGACCGCGCTGACCACCATGCCCCCGACGGTGCCCATCGCCTGGGCGCCCGTGATCTCGATGGGCTTCTGTTCGGCGGCGCACGACAAGAGCGCGACCACCGCGCCGGCGACGCTCAGGGCCTTGAAGGCGTTCATCGATTCTCCCTCCTTGGGCTCGAAGTGCTGCCTAGAACGACCATCCCGGGCCGCGCCCGGTCGTCAACACGACTCCCCAGCGCGGATCGAAGGGCGCCTGGGGCTGCACCGTCACGCCGAGGATGATCGCGGTCAGGACCAGGGCTCCGGTCACCGCCACCGTCGGCCAGAAATACTTCCAGCGGCGGAACTTCACCGCGTACGCCCACACGAGGTTCGGCTTCTTGGCCCTTGGCTTCGTGAGGGCGAGGTCGACCGCGGCGGCCGTGCCGGGCTCGATCTCGGTCGCCATGATCGCGGCGGTGGCCTCGACCTCGGCGCGCGGGACCGTCTTCTTCACGCTGCGCACCAGCTTGCCGGTGCGGACGTCGTAGAGGTAGAGCGACAGGTTCACGTTCTCGCCCTCCTCGCGCACGAACGCGAGGAGCAGGAGATCCGCCTTCAGGCGCCGCGCCAGATCGCGCATGGCCGAGGAGAGCGTCAGCTCGCCCAGGCTCGCCCGGGTGCGCTCGAGCAGCGGCGCCGGGTCGTCGTCGAAGCGGCCGAGGGCCTGGTCGACCTTCTTCTCCTCCCCGCCCACCACCTCGACGGAGGTCGTGGTCGGCAGGTAGCCCGGCTGGAGCAGCGTGATGTAGTTGAGCCCCGAGGCGAGGCCCGGCAGCTTGAGCGGCGCGATGCCCGCGGAGACGCCGTTCACCAGCACCTCCGCGCCCGGGGGATCGCTGGTGACGGCGACGGTCCCCTTCCCCAGCTCGTCCTGCAGCAGCTTCACCTCGGTGAAGACGCGCCGCATCTTGGGCGGGAAGAGCTTGGCGTCGTAGGCCAGCTCCGGATCGAGCACGCGCGCCCGGCGGAGCGCCTCGCGCGCCCCCTCCTGGTCGCCGTCGATGAAGCGGGCCGCGGTGAGGAGCTTGTACGCGTCGACGAGCGGCTCGATGGGCTTCGGCCGCGCCGCCAGCCGGTGCAGCAGCTTCTCGTAGGCGGCGATGGCCGCCTTGAGGAGCTTGGTGGCCACGGCCAGGTCCAGCTCCTCGATCTTGGCCCGCGCGGCGCCGACCTTGGCGTCGGCGTCGGCGAGCGCCTTGTCGTCGGCGGCGGCGTCGAGCAGCACCGCCTCCATCGGCACGTACGCGACGCGGGAGTCCTTCGTCAGCGACGCCTCGACCCCGCGGGCGAACGAGCGCGCCGCGACGAAGGCGCCGCCGTGGGCGAAGGCGTGCGCCACGAGGCGGGGCTTGGGGCCCCCCGGGACCGGTGCGGGAGGCGCGGCGTGCACCCCCTCAACGACGAAGAGACCGGCGACGACGACGGCGACTCCGCTGCGGATGGCGCGCCGATTCACGGAAGTATCGAACACCCATACCCCCGACGTGTCAAGATAGGGTGCCGTCGGAGCAGGTTGACCGCGGCCCGAAGTGCGGCTAGACCTTGGGGGTGCGGCGCACCCGCGCCGCCGTTCCCGGCAGCTCGGCGACGGGTGCCAAAGAGGTGACGATGCGCGAGAAGGTAGAGGCGGTCCTCAATCAGATCCGGCCCGGGCTCCAGATGGACGGTGGCGACGTGGAACTCATCTCCGTCGAGGACGACGGGACCGTCAAGGTGAAGCTGGTCGGGGCCTGCGCGGGCTGCCCGATGTCGCAGATGACGCTGCAGATGGGAATCGAGAACACGCTCAAGGAGCAGATCCCCGAGGTCCGCCGCGTCGTCGCCGTCCCCCTCTGAGCCCCGAGGGCGAGCGTCGTCGCCGCGCGCTGAGCCGCGAGGCCGGCGGGCCGCGGCGCGCGCTACTTCTTCTTCTTGGGCTTGGGCTTGGCCTTCTTCTTCGCGGGCGCCTTCTTCTTGGCCGGCTTGTCGTCGGAGTCCGCCGCCGCGGCGGACGGCGTCGACGGCGCATCGTCGTCCTCCGCGAGCCTGGGCTTCGCCTGCTGCTTGCCGGTGATCTGGTCGACGACGTCGGTGTTGCCGTCACCCTTGTCGCTCTTCGACCCCTTCATGACCTGGTCGATGCCGCTCTTGTAGCCCTTGTCCGGGTTCGCGTCGGCGCGGCGCTTGTCCATGCCGTCGAGGATGCTCTTCTGCGACAGGACCAGGCAGTAGTTGCCGTACAGGTTGGTGTGGTCCACTGCCCGGAGCAGGAAGTCGCCCGCCGGCGGCCACTCGAGGTGGTCGAGGACCTCCTTGCCGCGGATGTCCGTGCTGGTGACGCGCCTGGGCTCGCCGTAGCGCGAGGCCACCATGTCGGCGAACTCCTTGAAGGTCTTCCCCTCGAAGAGCTCGGCGTTGAGCGCGATGAACTGCTTCCACAGCTTGTCCTCGAAAAAGAACAGGAAGCGGCGCTGGGTCGGCTCCCAGTAGATCATCATCGACTCGCTGTTCCGGTGCGCGAACTCCTTGTCGACGAGGGAGATGTCCCAGCTCGTCTTCTGGCCGTCGAACTTGACCAGCGAGTCGCGGAGCTTGGTGACGTCCGCGTTCATCTCGGTGCGGAGGCGGTCCTGCTCGGCCGGCGTCCGCGTCTTCTTCATCTTCTCGTCGTAGGACTTCTTGATGTCGGCAGTGATCATGTCGATGACCTGCTGCGACGACATCCCCCACTTGTACCTGCCCGCCAGCTCGCCGATGGCCTTCTTGGTCTGCTCGGAGGCCTGCTTGACGACCTCCTTCTTCTCCTTCTTGCCGGCCTTGGCCGCCTTGCCTTTCTGGGGCTTGGCCTCCGTCAGCGCCGGCGAGAGCGCGAGGGACAGGGCACAGAGTACGCCGAGGATGCGCGTCATGGCTCTTCTCCTGCCGGCAGCCCTGAGGCTGCAGCGGTTGCGCGAGAAACTCTAGCACTCCAAGGGTACGACGCACAAGCGGGCTCGACTATTCGGCCTTCGCGCCCTTCTCGGCCTCCGGCTTCTTCTCCGGCGCCGGCTTCTTCTCATCCGGTTTCGCAGGGCTCTTCTTCTCTGGGACCGCGGGCTTGGGCTCGACCTTGGCGGGCTTGTCCGCGGGCCCGGGCTCGGCCATGGCGGGCTTGTCCTCCGCGGCCCCGTTCTCCTCGCGCGGCGCCGGCTCGGCCTTGCGCGGCGGCGCCGCGGTCTCCACGCCGGGGGGAGGCCCGTCCTCGCCGGTCCCGGCCTTCTCGTCGGCGTCGTCGGCAGCGCTCCCGGCCTTGGGGGGCCTGTACTCCTCGGCGCGCCCCGACTTGAGGTCAGCGAGCGGGTCGGCCGAGTACTCGGCCTCCTCGCCGGGCCCCGAGTAGTCGATCCAGAACGCGCTCTTCTGGCGCACGTCGAAGTGCACGAAGACGGAGTTCGGGTAGTAGCCCACCCCGACCTTGTCGTAGTTCTTGCGGAGGTAGTCGCGCAGGGCGGCGTTCGAGACCCCCTTCACGCGGAAATCGACGGCCAGCCCCTTGCGGTGCGGGCTGCGCGAGTTCTTCGCGCCCGGCCGGTAGCCCGAGATGACCTCGATGCGCTTCCCCTGCGACACGTAGTGGCGGGCCACGCGGTAGAAGAGCGTGGCGAGGCGGGGGTGCATCTTGCCCACCCGGCCCCCCTTGCCGCTGCCGTCCCGCATGAAGCGGTTGAAGCGCAGGAGCTCGGCCTTGCGGAGCGCCCCTCGGGCGTCGTACGGGCGGTAGGTCATGCTCTCGCGGTGGTTGACGTGGTAGAGCGCCACCGCCGGGAACTTCGGCCCCTTCTGCTTCTCGCCCGCCTTGCGGGCCTTGAGCGTCTTGCGCGTCTGGCCCGCGGCCGGCGCGGGCGTCGCGAGGCCCAGGGCGAGGGCGAGGGTGGTGACGAGCAGGCGCATCCATCGACCGGACGCGGCCTCGGCAAAGCCTGCGGCCGCATTCCTCGCTCGCTCGCGCTCGCTCGCCATGCTGGTAGCTTTCAACGCGGCGAGGCCCGCGTCAATTTCCCCTGCGGCCGCGCGCCGACGCGGCCCCGCCGCAGCAACTGGCCCCGGCTCCAGTTGCACCGGGGGTGCGGCTGGCGGAGCGCCGCTGGAGCGGGGCCGACACCGCAGCTCGCCCCGGGTCTCGTGCCGGTAGGGCCGCCACATTGCCGAGGACGCCGCACCGCGATATCATGTGAGTGTCATGAGCGCCCGCCACCACAAGGATCGCCGCCCGCCAGTGGGGGACGGTGGGAACTCCGCGGCCGAGCGCCAAGCGGTGCGGGAGCACGTGGTGCAGCTCCTCGATGCCTGGGCTGCCGAGGATTCCGGGTACGACGAGGCCCTCTGGCCTGACCTGCGACGTGGCCTGGAGGAGCACCGGATCTCGTCCCGCCCTCTCTTCGATGACTAGGGTCGTGCTGCTGGACTCGGGGCCGCTCTCGATGGTGGCCCACCCGCGGCGACATCCCGAGATCAAGTCGTGGCTTCAGCAGCTGCTCCGTGCCGGGGTCGACGTACGCGTGCCCGAGATCGCCGACTACGAGGTGCGGCGCGAACTCCTGCACCTCGGTGCCCAGCGCAGCATCGAGCGCCTCGACGTGCTCAAGAAGCTAGGGTATGTGCCGTTGTCCACGCCCATGATGCTGCGTGCGGCCGACCTCTGGGCCGAGGCACGCAGGGTGGGCCAGCCAACCGCGGATGCCAAGGCTCTCGACGGCGACGTGATCCTGGCCGCGCAGGCGCTCGTGCTATGTGAGCAGGGTCTCGACGTGGTGGTCGCCACGACCAACGTGGGACACCTGACGCGATTCTGTCGCGCGAGCCACTGGCAGCAGACCGCGTAGTTCGTAGGTCAGCATCATGTCTCGACTTGCGCACTTTTTCCGCCTCGTTTGAGCGGCTCGACGACGCGCAGGAAAATAGACGGCACGGCTGACTTCTGCGATGAGGTAGGTGCAAACCAATCCTCATGCGAGAGGCAGCCGTGCCAGATACCCTCATCG
>JACRCY010000295.1 GCA_016218785.1 Deltaproteobacteria bacterium | reverse complement strand
GGCGTGCGCCTCACCTACCAGCGGCAGGCCTGCTCGGGCGTGCCCGCCTGCCAGTGCAACCCCGGCTCACCGGCCGGCACCGTCGCCGAGTACGGCACCTGCGTCACCGACTGCAGCTGCGCCGCCGGGCTCGCCTGCGTCGGCTACTGGGGGTTCGCCGGGGAGCTGTGGACCTGCCAGCGACCCTGCGCCGACTCCCGCGACTGCGGCCGCGGCAGCTTCTGTGCCGAGTGGGTGGGGGACGGGCCGAGCTACGTGTGCTTCGGCGGCAGCCAGTGCGACGGGCCCGGCGACTGCCCGGCCGGCTTCACCTGCGAAATCGACGCGGCCGGCACGGGGTACTGCAAGGACTGGCGCACCGGGCCCACGTGGGAGCCGTGCCAGTGCGACGCCGACTGCTCCGCCGGCAACCGGTGCACCTGGGACGAGGACCTGGCCGACTGCCTGACGCCGTGCCGCAAGGACTCGGACTGCCCCACGACCAGCGGACTGGGGTACGGCTTCTGCGATACCGGCTCGGTGTGCGTGTACTACTGGGAGTAGCCGGGCTCTCGTGCATCGGCGTCATCGGCCTCGTGGGCCCCGGCTGGAACTGCCGGCGGCCGTGCGCCGACGACCGCGACTGCGGCGCCTACGAGTACTGCGCGAAGTACGTCGACGCCGCCGCCGCCTACGTGTGCGAGCCCGGCAACCAGTGCTTCAAGCCCGGCGACTGCTCCGCGGGGTTCGCGTGCGTCGCCCGGGCTGGTGCCAGGACGACGCCGACTGCCCGCTCGCCGGGCAGGGGTGGCTGGTCTGCGGCACGGCCGCGGTGTGCCTGCCGC
Organism: Deltaproteobacteria bacterium; assembly: GCA_016218785.1. Lineage (GTDB taxonomy): Bacteria > Myxococcota_A > Polyangia > JACRCY01 > JACRCY01 > JACRCY01. The sequence goes on along the minus strand of JACRCY010000295.1, from coordinate 11,586 downwards.
TGGAGTGACGCCCGGCGCGGCCCGCCGCCCGCCGCGCCGTGACGTGGCGCCGGGCTACTGCTTGGTGACCGCGAGGGTGTAGGCGCCGGTCGTGACGGGCGGCGCAGCCGCGCCGTGGCGCTACTGCTTGGTGACCGCGAGGGTGTAGGCGCCGGTCGCGGTCGAGCTGTAGAGCCTGACCTTGACGTAGTAGGTGCCGGCCGTGCCGAGCTGGCGCGTGATGGTGGGCGGAGTGTCGGCCGAGACGATCAACGTGGCGCCGTCGGTGTTGTAGAGCTCGACGACGGTGTCGGCGCCCGCCACCGGCGGGTTGTCGATCTTGTAGGTGGAGCTGGCCTCGGCCACGAACGCGAACCAATCGGCGTCGGCCGGGTACTGGATCGCGCCGTTCTGCACGGTGCCGTCGGTGGGGACGACCGGCGCGCCCACCGGGCCGTTCGGGTAGTCGTCGATCCCCTCGTCAGTGCAGGTGACGGAGTAGTCGCCGGCGGTGGTGGAGTAGTACGCCCGCACCTTGTAGTAGTAGCGGCCGCTCTGGGGCGCGGAGAAGTAGATGAGCGGGTCGTCCTGGGACTTGAGCGCGGTCGTGCCGTCGGTGTCGATCAGGTAGACGTAGGTGTCGATGCCGGTGGTGGTGCACTTGTAGATGTGGCCGGCGGCGGCGTCGAAGGCGAACCAGTCGTCGTCGCCGCCCACCTCGATGCGGCCGGGCACCGGCGTGCCGGGCGGGGCGCCCGGCACGATGACGCAGGTGGTGCTGGTGCCGCTGCCGCAGTCGTCGGTGCCGACGTCGGTGATGGTGAGCGTGTAATAGTAGTCGGTGGAGGTAGAGTAGTAGTGGCGCACGCGGACGTAGTAGGTGCCGGCCACGCTGGCGCCGAACACGACCGGGACCGGGTCGGACTCCTTGATGATGGTGGTGCCGTTGGTGTCGTAGATGTACACGTAGCTGTCGAAGTAGGTGCTCGGCGACCGGTAGGTGGTGTTGATCGAGTAGAGGTGGTTGGCGGTGGCGTCGAACTTGAACCAGTCGTCGTCACCCGGGTAGTTGATGACCCCGTCGACTCCGGTGCCCGAGGTGAAGGCCAGCGTGGCGTGGGCCGCGTCGTTGCCGTGATCGTCGACGCCGACGTCCTCGACCTTGACCGTGTACTGGCCCACGCCGGTCGTGGACGAGTGCTTCACGCGGATGTAGTAGGTCCCGGCCGTGGTGAGGTACACGTAGACGGGCACCGTGGAGGACTCCTTGAGGATGGTGGTCCCGTTGGGGTCGTAGAGGTAGACGTACGTGGTGATGCCGGTGGTGGTGACCTTGTAGGCGTGGTTCGCCACGGCATCGAACTTGAACCAGTCGTTGTCGCCCGCGGGGATGATCGCGCCGGTGAGGCCCGTGGCCCCGACCGGCAGCAGGGTCGCGTGGGCGGCGTCGTCGCCATGGTCGTCGGGGCCGAGGTCGGTCACGGTCAGGGTGTACATGCCGGTGCTGCTCGAGCTGTAGTGCCGCACCCGCACGTAGTAGGGGCCGACGCCGGCGGCCGTGAGGTAGAGGGGCGGGTAGTCGCTCTCCGACAGGATGGTGGTCCCGTCGGTGGCGTAGAGGTAGACGTAGGTGTCCACCCCGGTAGTGTCGACCTTGTAGCTGTGGCCCGCGACCGCGTCGAACTTGTACCAATCGTTGTCCCCGGCCGGTGAGATCATGGCGCCGACCGGCGTGCCCGGGGTGATGACGCCGGCCGTGGCCGCGTTGTCACCCGAGTTCTCGACGCCGAGGTCGGTCACGGTGAGCGTGTACGCGCCGGTGCTGCTCGAGGAGTAGTGGCGCACCGCCACGTAGTAGGTCGCGGTGGCCGTGGCGGTGAGGTAGATGGGGGGGTAGTCGCTCTGGCTGATGATGGTGGTGCCGTTGGTGTCGTAGAAGTAGACGTAGGTGTCGGCGCCGGTGGTGTTGGCCTCGTAGAGGTGCCCTGAGGACCCGTCGAACTTGAACCAGTCGTAGTCGCCAGCGTAGTCGATGGTGCCGTTCACCGCGGTGCCGAGCGTGGTCAACGCCGTGGCGTAGGTGGCGCTGTTGCCGTGGTCGTCCACCACCTCGGTCAGCTTGGCCGTGTACGCCCCGGTGTACGTCGAGTAGTAGTGTTGGGCCTTCCAGTAGTAGGTCCCGTCGACGGTCGGCTGGAAGTCGAGCGTCTCGGGGTCGTCCTTGTACAGGAGCTGGGTGGTGGCGTCGGTGTCGTAGAGGTAGACCTTGAGATCCTGGCCGGTGCACTCGAAGTGATACGTGTGGCCCGCCAGCAGCGTGGACTTCATCCAGTCGACGTCGCCCGCGATGTCGATGGTGCGCGACTGGGTCGCGCCGACCGGGAGCTCCTCGGCGTACTGCGCGCAGTCGTCGTTCTCGTACGCGTCGCCGTTGGGGTGCGCCGCGGCGCAGGTGGGGTCGGGGGCCTCGATGCAGGTGCCGCTCCCGTCGTCCACGTACAGCGGGTCGCAGCCGCACTTGTAGCCGCCCCCAACCAGCTCGGTGCAGACGGTCTTGTGGAGCTCGGTGCAGGGGTTGGGGTCGCACGCCGGCTGGAGCACGCACCCCCCCTGGCCGTCGGCCTTGTAGCCCGCGTCGCAGCTGCAGTAGGCCTGCCCCGCGACCAAGGTGCAGACGGTCTTGTGCGCGGTGGTGCAGGGGTTGGGGTTGCAGTGGTCGCCGGCCACGCAGTTACCGCCCTGATCCTCGACGTACCCGGCGTCACAGCCGCACTTGGCCGCGCCCCCCTCGTTGGAGCACTGGCCCTTGTGGAGCGCGCTGCACGGGTTCGGGTTGCACGGGTCCGTGACGGTGCAAGCGCCGTTCTCGTCCTCGGCGAACCCTGCGTCGCACTTGCAGCGCGGCACCCCGTTCTCCAGCGCGCACTGCGTCTTGTTCGTCTCGGTGCAGGGGTTCGGGAAGCAGGGGTTGCCCTCGTCGGCCACGCACCCCGCGCCGGTCTCGTGCCACCCGAAGTCGCAACTGCACACCACCCGGTGGAGCTGGATCTCGCAGCGCGTCTGGTGGGGCTGCGTGCAGGGGTTGGGATCGCAGCCCGTGCTGACCACGCACTGGAGGCCGCTGGGTGCGTAGCCGCTCTCGCACTGGCAGGCAGCCACGCCGGCGGTGAGCACGCAGATCCCGTGGCCCGAGCACGTCACGCCAGTGCAGCCTTCGCCGCCCTGGGAGGCAGGCGTGGTGCACGCCCCGACGACGACGGCGACGACCACGACGAGACCGAGAGTGGCGAGGCGGCGGAGATTCGGCATGTGCGTGCTCCTGCTCCCAAGGCCTACAACGACCGAGCGACACCTACCACAGCCGCTCCACGTGTTTCAAGCAGTATCGTGCGGGGCGGACCTGGGCGGTCCGGACCCCGTCGGCGCACCGACGAGGCCGCGCGTGGGGGCTGGCGCTCATGGCCGCCGCCACCGCGATGCCGTTGCAGTGGTCGTCCGGGAGCCGCCAGGTGGCGAAGCACACGTCGTCGTCGCCGGGGTCTCAGCCGTCTGAAAGGACTTGCGTTTCTGTCGCTGCAGTCGCAGTAGTTGAGGTGCGGGTGAAACCATTCAGCGCGCGTCCGGCGCGGAATGTTCATGGGCGACCGGATGTTATCGGGACGTGCTCAGCCCGCACCCACGGACATGTTGGGATCGGCACGCAGCCTGAGGCAGGAGTTCGAGCGTGAGGCGCTGCCGCACCTCAGCGCGCTCTACGGCACCGCGCTGCGCCTGACCCACGATCCCCGCGAGGCCGAAGACCTGGTGCAGGACGCCATGCTGCGGGCGTTCCGTTTCTTCCACCGCTTCGAGCGCGGCACCAACGCCAAGGCCTGGCTCTTCAAGATCCTGCACAACACCTTCATCAACCGCTACCGGCGGCGCCTCCGCGAGCAGCGCCTGCTCAACGAGCTCGATCGCGCCGACCACTACCACCTGGTCGCTGGCGACCCGGCTCCCGCCGGCGGCGACCCCGAGCGGGCCCTGAGCTTCCGCCTGCTCGAGGGGGACGTGCAGCGCGCGCTCGCCGAGGTGCCGCCCGACTTCCGCATGGCGGTGATCCTCGCCGACCTCGAGGAGTTCTCGTACAAGGAGATCGCCGAGATCATGGACTGCCCGGTGGGCACGGTCATGAGCCGGCTCTACCGCGGGCGACGCATCCTGCAGCGGCTGCTGCACGACCACGCGGTGGCCGCCGGGATCGTGAAGCCCGCGGGGGAGGCGGCCGCCGGCGCGCCGCCGCCCGCGGCGCCGGGGGGCGCGGTGTACCGGTTGAGCGACTACCGTGCGGGGAACCCACGCGACGGAGACGGATAGCGAGCAACCATGCAGTGCGCCGAGGTCGACAAGTTCATCCACGCGTACATCGACGGCGAGTTCGCCGACGAGGACCGGGTCGAGTTCGAGCGTCACCTGGCCGAGTGCACGCGCTGTCGGGACGCGGCCCGGTTCGAGGCGCAGTTCAAGCGGGCGCTGCGCGAGGCGCTCCCGCCGCCGCCGGTGCCGCCGGGGCTGCGCGCGCGGATCGTCGGCGAGATCGCCCGGGCGCCGGCGCCCGGCCGGCGCTGGAGTCGGGTGGTCTACCCCGGGGCGGCGATGGCCGCCGCGGCCGCGCTCGTCATCGGCTTCTTCTGGCGCGACCGCGCCGAGACGCTCCCGGTGGTCGAGGAGTCGATCCACCGTCACCTGCGCAACCTCCCGGTGGAGGTGGTCGGCCCCGATGGCCAGCGCGTCTCCTCGTGGTTCCGCGGCCAGGTCGACGTGCCGGTGCAGGCGCCGCAGTGGCGTCCGGTGGGTGCCGACCTCCTGGGCGGTCGCATCAGCCACGTGCGCGACCGCCAGGCGGCGCATCTCATCTACAACGTGCGCGGGCAGAAGGTCTCGGTGCTGGTCTTCGATCCGGCTGACCTCCCGCGGCACCTGCGCCGGGTACAGCGCGTCCGCAACCACGACGTCTACCTGCACCGCCAGGCGGGCTACAACGTGGCCGTCTACCGACAGGGCAACGTCGGCTACGCCATCACCTCCGATCTGCCCGAGCCGGAGATGATGCAGCTGGTCTCGGCGGCGGTCGAGTAGCAATGAAGGCCGTTCGACGTTGAACGTTCGACGTTGAACAAGCCGTCGCTCCTGCGGCGAGCACCGACGCCGGTTCCCGCCCCTGTCCGCCGGGCACGCGCGGCGTGCTTCAATTGACTCCCCGTCGCCCCGTCGAGTAAGATTCTCGGTCCGGAGGACAGGGGACCCCACCATGACCCACCGATCGGCGCTCGTCATCGAAGTTGATGAGTCATTTGCGAGCGCGCTCCAGCTGGCGCTGTTGCCGTACGGTTTCCGGGTCGACAACATCCCGGATGGGAACCAGGCGATCGAGGTCGCCCAGACCGACCCGCCCGAGATCATCCTCCTCTCGGTCGAGCCCAAGAACGTCGGGTACGCGATCTGCAACAAGGTCAAGAAGCACCCGGGGCTCAAGGGGATCCCGCTCATCCTGATGTCCGCCGACGCGAGCCCGGAGACCTTCGAGCAGCACCGCAAGCTCAAGACCCGCGCCGACGAGTACTTCATCAAGACCTCCCCCGACCAGCTGGACGAGTTGCTCCAGAAGATCGATACCCTCATCCCCCTGGGTGAGCCGGTGACGGAGACCGGGCCACAGGAGGAGGTGGAGATCCCGGTCGAGGGGATGGACGAGATCTCGCTCGACGACAGCGACGTGGCCCTCGTCGACGACGAGGGGGCCCCGCCGCCCGAGCCCGAGGCGCCCGTACGGGCGGCGACCTACGAGGTCGGCGACGAGGAGAAGACACGCGTCACCATCGAGTCGGACATCGACGACGCCTTCGCCGGGCTGGAGTTGGAGGACAGGGACGCCGCGGCGCCGCGGCGCAACCAGTTCGATCAGCCGACGCGCGAGGCCCGCAACTTCCCGGCGCCCCCGCCCCTGGAGGAGCCCGAGGCCCCGGTCGAGATGCCCCCGACGGAGTTCGCCCCGCAGACCACCGACCCCACCGCCGCGGCCGCCGCCGAGGAGCCCGCGGTGGAGGCGGAGGTGGAGGCGGCGCCGCACCCGGTCGAGGTCGCCGAGGAGGGGATCGACCTCGGCATCGACCAGGTGACGCTGGCCCCGCCGCCGGCCGCGGCGCCGCCGGCCGACGAGGAGCAGGACGACGACCTGCGGACGCGCGTCATCCAGCTCGAGGAGCAGAAGGAGCTGCTGGCGAAGGAGCTGGCGGCGGCGCGGAGCCAGCCGCCGGCCGCGGCCGCGGGCGCACCCTTCTCGCGCGAGCGCGAGTTCCTCAACCTGCGCGAGATCATCAACCGCAAAGAGAAGGAGATCCTCGACCTCAAGGACGAGCTCGACGCCAAGGAGCGCACCATCCTGGACCACAAGGACAAGGTGCGCGAGCTCGAGCGCAAGTCGCGGGATCTCGACGAGCGCGCCCTCCACGTGGAGCGGCAGCTGGTCGCGGCCAACGAGAAGAACGCGGCCCTGACCCAGGACAAGGACAAGGGGCTCGAGCGCGAGAAGCAGCTCAAGGCCCGTCTCGACGACGCCCAGCGCGAGAACCAGAAGGCGCACGACGAGATCGACTCCCTCAAGAAGCGCCACGCCACGCAGCTGGAGCAGGCGAAGAGCGAGCTGGACCGCGCCCGCGCGGAGGCCGCCCAGCAGAAGGTCGACCTCGAGGCGGAGCTGCGCGCCACGGCCGACCGCCTGACGCGCGAGCGCCAGGAGTTCGAGGCCGCGCTGCGAGGCGAGCACGCCCGCATCGTCGAGGGGCTGCGGGTCGACGGCGAGCGACGCCTCGCCGAGCGCGAGCAGACCCACGCCGGCGAGATCGCGGCGCTCACCAGCGCCCACCAGGCCGAGACCCAGACGCTGCGGGACCGGGCCCGCAACGATCTCGAGACCATGCGGCGAGACCACGAGGTCGCCGACCTGGCGGTCCGCGAGGAGCAGGCCGCAGAGCTGCAGGCGCTCAAGGAGGCGCAAGCCGCCGCCGTCGCCGAGCTGAACGCGCGGCACGAAGCCGAGATGACGGCGCTGCAGCGGCAGCGCGACGAGCTGCTCGGCCGGGCCGAGCAGCGGCGCCAGGGGGAGGCGGCCCAGGCGGAGCAGCGGCGGCAGGCGGAGCTGCAGGAGTCCGAGCGGCTGCGCGAGACGCAGCTCGGCGAGGCCGAGCAGCGGCGCCAGGGAGAGCTGGCCCAGGCGGAGCAGCGCCGGTTGATGGAGCTCGGGCAGCTCGACCAGCGGCGGCAGCAGGAGCTGGCGCAGCTCGACCAGCGGCGGCAGCAGGAGCTGGCGCAGCTCGACCAGCAGCGGCTGGGAGAGCTGGGCGCGGCCGAGCTGCGGCGGCAACAGGAGCTGGCCGCGCAGGCCGAGGCCTTCCGCGTCCAGTCCGAGACCGCCGCCGGCCAGCACGGCGCCGAGGTGGCGGATCTGCAGGCGCGGCACGAACAGGCCCTGGTGCAGCTCGAGAACGCGCACGCGGCCGAGACCGCGGCCGCGCTCCAGCGTCACCAGGGAGAGATGGCCGAGGCGCAGAACCGGTACGCCGGCCTCGAGCAGCAGCGGAAGCAGGAGCTCGACGACGCCCAGGCCCGCTACCTCGGGCTCGAGCAGATCCGGCGCCAGGAGAGCGACGAGGCGAAGCGGACCATCGCGGGCCTCGAGCGCGAGAACGCGCAGAAGCAGGCGCGTGGCCAGGAGCTGGGCGAGCTGCTCGACCGGGCGCGGAAGGACCTCGAGCAGCGTGACCAGGCCATCGCGACCTTGGGCGCGCAGATCGAGGAGCTGGAGCGCCAGGGCGCGAGCTTCCAGGACCAGGCGCTGTGCGCCATGACCAAGATCCGCAACGATCAGGCGCTCGGCGAAAAGGCCAAGAAGGCGCTGGCCATCGCCCTGACGCTCATCGAGGAGCAGGGGAAGACGGGCCCGGGCGACCCCCAGGCCGGATAGGAAGGCCGTGCGTGGTGTGACGCGGGTCGCCGCGGCCCTCGCGGTCGCGGCCTGCTGCGCGGGTTGCCCGGCGCAGGCAGTGGCGCCGGATGACGCGGCGCCGCAGCCGGACGCCGGCCAGGAGGACGTCGCCCTCGACGTGCTGCCGCCGGACGACGCGCCGCCCGACGTGCCGGAGCAGACGGACGCCTGCCCGAATGAGAGCCCGGAGAACAACTGCTCCGACGGCTGCGACAACGACGGTGACGGCTTCACCGACCTCGACGATCCCGACTGCGTGACCGCCTTCCTGATCACGCGCGAGCCGCCCGATGGCGTGCTGCGGTGGCGCGTCGGGGACCCGGGCCCGGTGGCCCTGCACCCGGGCAGCTCGGTGGTGCGCCCGCTCGTGGATGCGGTCCAGCTCGCCGGCGCCGGCTTCGCCGTGCGGCGGGGCATGGCGCCGGCCCGCGGGCTCTACCGCTTCGACCCGCGCCCCGACCCGGCGCCCGGGCCGACGCTCCTCTTCGACGTCGGCTTCCAGGCGAGCGACGTGTGCGTCTTCGCCGGCCGGGTCGTGGTCACCGAGTCGGGCGGGCCCCGGCTGCACGAGTACGACCCGGCCGCCACGGTGCCGGACGGCGGCGTGGTGGCGCCGCTCCGCTCGGCCACGCTCACCCGCGGGACCCTGGTGCGCGCCTGCGCCGCGGACGCGACCGACCTCTTCGCCGTGGTCGGCGTGCCCGACCAGCCCGACGACATCGTGCGCCTCGACGCCGACCTGAACGAGCTCGGGTGGCCGGGGCTGCCGACCGGCCTCGCGGCCGACGAGAAGCGGCTCCTCGATCTCGCCTGGGATCGGCGCGGATCGCAGTTCTACGGGCTCTTCGTGAAGCAGTTCCCCCCGGACGGGGGGCCCGACGCGGGTACCGAGAGCAACACCCTCGAGGTCACCCCCTTCGTCATGGGCGGCGCGGTGGGCACGCCGGTGACCGCGCCCTTCGCCCTGAGCACGCTCTCGACCTTCGCCCCCTGACGAGGCCCGGCGCGCGAGCGTGAATTGACCGGGGCGCCAGTGTCCGACCTCCGCCTCCTCTTCACGACGCGCATCCTCCGGCTCTTCGCCTACGGCTTCCTGTCGGTGGTCCTGGTGCTCTACCTGGCCGCGGCGGGCCTGAGCCAGGCCCAGATCGCCCTCCTGCTCACGCTCACGCTCGTCGGAGATGCCGCCATCTCCCTCTGGATCACGACCAGCGCCGATCGCATCGGCCGCAAGCGCATGCTCATCCTGGGGGCGGCGCTCATGGCCCTCGCCGGCGTCCTCTTCGCAACCACCAGCTCGTTCGTGCCGCTCCTCGTGGCCGCCACCATCGGGGTCATCAGCCCGAGCGGCAACGAGGTGGGACCGTTCCTCGCCATCGAGCAGGCGGCGCTGGCCGAGGAGATCCCGGCCGCGCAGCGCACGCGGATCTTCGCCTGGTACAACCTGGTCGGCTCCTTCGCGACGGCAATCGGCGCCCTGGCGGGAGGTGGGCTGGTCCACCTGCTGCAGGGGCGGGGCCACACGCCCCACGCGAGCTACCAGGCGGTGGTGGTGGGCTACGCCGTCGTCGGCGTCGCCCTGGTGGGGCTCTTCACCCGGCTCTCCGCGGCGGCCGAGCCGCCCGCGAGCGAGCGCCGCTCGCGGCGCCCCGCCTTCCTCGAGGCCGACCTCGGCCTGGAGCGCTCGCGCGGCAACGTCCTCCAGCTCGCCGGGCTCTTCACCGTCGACGCCTTCGCCGGCGGCTTCGTGGTGCAGGCCTACGTCGCCTACTGGTTCCATACCCGCTTCGGGGTGGCGCCGGCCACGCTGGGCGCCATCTTCTTCGGCGCCAACCTCCTCGCCGGCCTCTCCGCACTCAGCGCCACCTGGCTCGCGGCCCGCATCGGCCTGCTGCGGACCATGGTGGCGACGCACCTCCCCTCAAACGTGCTGCTGGCGCTGGTGCCGCTCATGCCCAACCTGCCCCTCGCCATGACGGTGCTCTTGCTGCGGTTCAGCATCTCGCAGATGGACGTGCCCACGCGTCAGGCCTACACCATGGCGCTGGTCGTCCCGGCGGAGCGCTCCGCCGCCGCGGGCCTGACCGGCATCGCGCGCACCCTGGGCGCGGCGATCGCGCCGCTCGTCGCCGGACCGCTCTACGCCAGCGCCGCGCTCGCCAGCGTGCCCTTCATCGTCGCCGGGGGGCTGAAGATCCTCTACGACCTCGCCGTCTGGCGGGTGTTCCGGCGGGTGGAGCTGCCCGCCGAGTGAGGGCGGGAGGGCGGGGCGGCCGCGCCCGGGTGGCGTCAGTACATGAACAGCTCGCCGATCCTCCGTTCCAGAAAGAGATCGACGAGGTCCGGGTCGAACTGCACGCCGCGGTTCATGCTCAGCTGGCCGTGGCACTCCTCGAGCGTGAGCGCGCGCTTGTACGGGCGGTCGGTGGCCATGGCGTCGAAGGCGTCGGCCAGGCACACGACCCGCGCCGAGAGCGGGATCTCCTCGGCGGCCAGCCCGTCGGGGTACCCCTTGCCGTCCCAGCGCTCGTGGTGGTTGCGGATCGCCGCCATGGTGGGTTTGAGCATGTCGATCTTCGACGCGATCTCGAAGCCCACCTCGGGGTGGATCTTCATGTGCTTCCACTCCTCCTCGTCGAGCGGGCCCGGCTTGAGGAGGACGGCGTCGCGGACGCCGATCTTGCCGATGTCGTGCAGGAAGGCCGCGAACTCGAGGGCCTCGAGCTCGCCCTCGGGGTAGCGGCACTCGCGCGCCAGCGCCATGGCGTAGGCCGCCACGCGGCCGCAGTGGCCCTTGGTGTAGGGGTCCTTGGCCTCGATGGCCTCGGCGAGCCCCAGCAGCGCCTGGCGGTTGGCGGCCTTGAGCTTGAGGTAGGCGGTCTCGAGCTCCTTGCTGCGCTCGCGCACCACGGTGTCGAGCAGCTTCTCGCGCTTGCGCAGGCGGTCGTACTCGCTGCTCACCTTCTTGAGCAGTTCCTTCTGCTCGCGCGCCAGGCGGTGGAGCTTGAGCCCCTCGCTGACGAAGCTGGCCAGGTTGCGGCCGTCGACGGCGGCCCCGACGATGCGGAAGAAGGCTTCGGCCTCGGGGCGGTCGAGCGACGCGTCGGGGTTGCGGCACAGGAGCAGCCGCAGCGCGTCGGGCGCGGCCTCGCCGGCGCGCGTGAGCAGGTCCACCGCGTCGAGGTCGGGGAGGCGGTGCACGGCGATGACGGCGGCGTACTGCTGCTCGCCCAGCTTGCGGAGCGCCTCCGGGGCGACGCGCGCCGTGTCGACCAGCAGGCTCTGGCGCCGGGACCCCCACTGCGAGTCGACGAGGGCCGGGGCCAGCCCCTTGTCGTCGTCGGGGTCGATGAGCAGCACGCGCTGCGAGACCGGCGTGTTCACGGCAGGATCCTCGCCAGCGGACATTATACGGAGCCGTTCCGCTCGCGTCACGCCCTTCCGGGGCGCAGATCCGAGTGGGGGCCGAGCCGCGCCGCCACGGGTAGGCGGCACGCGGGCTTGGCGCCGCCGCGTGCCCAGCCCGCGGCGCGCTGGACCGGCCCCGTCATCCCGCCCATCCCGCCCATCCCACGCGCCGCGCG
>JACRCY010000294.1 GCA_016218785.1 Deltaproteobacteria bacterium | reverse complement strand
GTGGCCGGGCTCGGGGCCGCGGCCGAGCTGCGGCGGGCCGGCTACGCGGTCGAAGTGCTGGAGGCCGAGGCGGAGGTCGGCGGGCTCGCGCGCAGCTTCACGCGGGGGGGCTTCCGCCTCGAGTTCGGCCCCCACTTCGTGCGCAGCACCCTCGCCGAGACCGCCGGGGTCTGCGACCGGTGCGTGCCGGTGAGCGCGGCAGAGGCCATCCACTATGCTGGCGGGCTGCGGGCGCACCCGTTCGGGCTGCTGGCCCGGCCCGAGCTGGTGGCGTCGGTGCTGCGCGCGCGCGCGTGGCTACTGGGTCGGAGCGAGCCGCCCACCAGCCTGCGCGACGCGCTCCGCCGGCAGCTCGGCGCCGGCTTCGCGGCCGCCATCGCGGAGCCGTTGCTGGAAAAGTGGGCCGGCGAGGAGGCCGGCGCGCTCGCTCCCGAGGCCGTCGGCCGGCTCGATCCCCCGGAGCTCGCCGTGCTGCTCCACCATCTGTGGGTCACCCTCACCGGCCGCAGCCGGCAGCTTCCCCGCCATGGCGGCGCGGCCTGGCTCTACCCGACCGCAGGGATCGGGCACGTGGCCTCCTCCCTGGCAGCGCGCGCCGGGCTGACACCGCAACTCGGCGCGCGCGTCGAGCACATCGCGGTGGCCGGCGGTCGCGTCGCCGCCGTGGTCGCCGGCGGCCGCGAGTGGCCGGCCGACCTGGTCGTCGCCTCGTTGCCCCGCGGCCAGGTGCTGCAGACCATCGGCGCGGCGCCGGCGACGCCGGCGCTGCTCGAGCCGCGCGCGGTGCTCTTCCTCGGCTTCGCCGTGGCCCGCGCCCGCGCGTCGCGCTTCCACTGGACCTGGTTCCCCGGCCGCGAGTGGACCTTCTACCGGGTGGGGGAGCTGAAGAACGCCTGGGCCGAGGCGGCGCCGCGGCACGCGACCCTGCTCCAGGCCGAGGTCGCCTGTGACGTGGGCGACGAGCGCTGGGCCGACCCGGAGGGGCTCGCGCGGCGCGTCTGGCCGGAGGTGGCCGCGGCCTACGGGCTCCACGACCGGGAGCTCGTCGGGGTCGAGACCCTACGCGCGCCGGTCGCCCACCCGGTGGTGCGCGAGCGCGAGCGGGCCGCGTGGCACGAGCTGCAGCCGTCCCCGCTCTCGAACCTCTACCTGGCGGGACGCTTCGGCGTCAACCGCCAGTGGCTGATGCACGAGGCCTACGACAGCGGCGTGGCGCTGGCGCGACGGGCCGCCCGGGAGCACGCGGCGCCCTGAGGTCGCCGCGCCGGCCGCCGCCACGCCCTACAGGAGCCCCCGCTCCCGCAGCGCGCGCTGGGCCGCCGCGAAGTGGTCGGCCGCGGCCGCGGTGGCGGCCCAGGCCGCCAGCTCGGCGAAGCCGGCCTCGACGGAGACCCGGGGCGTGTGCCCGAGGGCCGCCGCGAGGCGGCGCACGTCGGCGAAGCAGTGGCGCACGTCCCCCTTGCGGTGGCGCCCCGTCACCTCGGCGGCGAGGTCGCACCCGAGGTGACGCGCGGCGATGGCGGCGATCTCGAGCACCGTCACCTGCTGGCCGCTCCCCACGTTCACGGCGAGGCCGTCCGCGTCCGGCCGCGTGACGGCGGCGAGGTTGGCCGCGGCCACGTCGTGCACCGAGACGAAGTCCCGGAGCTGGCGGCCGTCCTCGTAGGCCACGGGCGGCTGGCCGTGCTTGAGGCGCGCGAGGAAGATGGCCGCCACGCCGGTGTAGGGATTCGCGAGGGCCTGGCGCGGGCCGTAGGTGTTGAAGTAGCGGAGCGCCACCGCCGGGATGCCGTAGGTGCGGCCGAAGAGGAGCACCAGCTCCTCCTGCATCCGCTTCGACAGGGCGTAGACCGAGGCGCAGCAGAGGGGCGTGCTCTCGTCGGTGGGCACCGCGGCGAGCGGGCCGCCGCAGCCGGGGCACACGGGATCCCACTCGCCGCGCTGGAGCCGGGCCTCGTCGCGGGTCAGGCCGTCGAGGGTGCGGGCGCAGGGGGGGCAGCGGTAACGGCCCTCCCCGTAGGTCGACATCGAGGAGGCGACCACCAGCTTGCGGACGCGGCTGCGCCGCCCCAGGACGCCTTCGAGGAGCGTCCCGGTCCCGCGCACGTTCACGTCGAGGTAGTCCTCGATCTCGTACTGCGACTGGCCCACGCCCACCCGCGCCGCCTGGTGCAGCACGACATCGATGCCGTCCAGCGCCTGGTCGACGACGCGGGCGTCGCGGACGTCGCCGCGCACGCGCTCGGCGGCGGCGTCGAGGTAGTCGGGCCAGTCGCCGCCCGGGTGGACCTGCGGGTGGAGGCTGTCGAGGACCCGGACGGCGTAGCCGGCGGCGAGCAACCGGTCGACGACGTGCGAGCCGATGAAGCCGGCTCCCCCGGTGACGAGAACGCGTTCGCTCATGGTCGCAAGGCCGCCCTGATTATGGCCGTGTGGTGGCCGGGGGGGAAGCGGGTTGCGCGGCGGGGGTCGCGGCGGGAGCGGACGCCGGCTGCGTCGCCGCGTCCCGGCGCAGCATGCGCTCGGCGGCGCGGAGCCCCTCGCGGGCGGTGAACAGCCGCGGCTCGATGCGGAGGGCCGCGGCGAACTCGTCGCGCGCCGCGGCCGCGTCGTACCGGGCCTGGAGCAACATCTCGCCGCGCAGGGCGTGGTGCTCGGCGTGGTCCGGTTGGACGGCCAGGGCGCGCTGGAAGGCGGCCACAGACTCGGGGTAGCGCTGCCGCAGGGCGTAGAAGCGCGCCAGGTTGGCCCAGTGGGTGGGGCGCGGGTCACGCGCGATGGCCGCGCGGAAGGCCGCCTCGGCCTCGTCGTAGCGGCCCAGGTTGATGAGCGCGAGCGCGCGGTTGGAGTGGAAGCCGCCGTGGCGCGGCGCCACCTGGTGGCCGCGCTCGCACAGCGCCATGACGCGGTGGTTGCGCCCGAGGGCCAGGTAGGCCTCGCTCAGGTTGAGCAGCGAGCGCCAGTCGCGGTCGGTGACCTCCAGGTCGGCCTTCCACAGCGAGATCCGGTCGTGCCAATCGAGGTTGCGGAGCAGCGTCAGCGGCAGCAGCGCGGCGCAGAGCGCGACGCCCGCGAGCAGCACCGGCCGCGATCCGTGGCGCGCGGCGAGCCGCCCGAGCGCCCAGGCCAGCGCCAGCGAGAGCGCGACCGAGGGCAGGTAGGCGAAGCGCTCGGCGAAGGCGGCCGGGTCGGCGAAGACCTTGGTGGAGGGGAGCAGGGCCACGTAGTAGCAGGCGATGGCGAACGCCACCAGGGGGGCGCGCCGGCGCGTGGCCACGGCCACGCCGCACAGCACCACGTGCAGCGCCACCGCGAAGCCGAGCGCCCGCACGGCGTAGTCCTCGTAGCTCGCCCGCAGGGGGCTGGGGTAGACGAGCAGCTTGAGGTAGTCGCGGGCGGCCACCGCGGCCAGGGAGAGGCGCTCCCCGAGCGCACCGGGAGCGCCGAGCCCGTCGGTGAGCGAGGCGATCGCGCCGCCGCCGGCGCCGGGCAGGGCGAGCTGTCGCAACCACAGGTAGGCGAGGAGCGGCACGGCCAGCAGCG
Organism: Deltaproteobacteria bacterium; assembly: GCA_016218785.1. GTDB lineage: Bacteria > Myxococcota_A > Polyangia > JACRCY01 > JACRCY01 > JACRCY01. The sequence continues at coordinate 7,603 of JACRCY010000294.1, read as the reverse complement.
CGAGCGGCGCGAGGCGCCGCGCCTCCGCGGCCCAGGTGGGCCGCGGCCGCAGCAGCGCGAGCATGAGCGCGGCCAGGGCGGGCAGGGTGGCCGCGCTCTCGCGGCACAGCAGCGCCACGAAGTACATCGCCGCCGCGGGCGCGACCGCGCGGAGCCGCAGGCGGGGCGCGTCGGCGTCGCGCCAGAGCCACCACAGCGCGCCGAGGACGCCGATGGTGGCCAGGACCTCGGAGCGGTTGAAGACGGAGTCGACGGCGTCCGTGTGCAGCGGGTGGACGCCGAACACCAGCGCGGCCACGACGGCCGCCGCCCGCGGCACCCCGAGCGCCTGCAGCAGCCCGAAGAGGAGCAGCGTCGCGAGCACGTGGAACGCGATGCTGCTCACGTGGTACCCCCGCGCGTGCCCGGCGTAGACGGTGCGGTCGAGGGCCAGCGTGGCCATGGCCACGGGGCGGTACAGGCGACTGGGATCGGCCGTCCCGGCGCGGGCGTGCTTGCGGAAGAGCGACGGGATGGTGCGCACTCCGCCGAATTCCCGGTTCTGCGAGATCACGCTGTGGTCGTCGTAGACGAGCACCTTGGGCGCGGCATTGACGTACGCCGCCGTCGTGACCACCGCCAGCAGCAGGGGCGCGAGCCAGCGCCACGGCGACCGCGGCGGCACCGGGACGTCGCGCGCCGCCGCGGGCTCAGCGGGCGCCGCGGCCGCCGGCTCGGCGCCTGGCGTCCTCGACGAGGAAGCTGAGGAAGTTCCGGAATCCACGGAGTTTGCGGTAGAGGTCGGCGCGGCTACGCGTCGCGAGGAGAAAGCGTAGCACATAACCCGGGCGGAAGTAGAAGCGCCGCAGCGCGGCGTTCACCTGCCGGTCGATCTCGGTCCGCGCGAGCCCCGGCTCCTCGACCACGCTCCCCTGCTCGCCGGCGTCGAGCCACTCGTCGTAGGAGTGCGCGCGCAGCACGCCCCGCGCGGCACAGTCGCGGTAGTAGGCGGTGCCGGGGAAGGGGACGGCGGCGGAGAACTGCACCGTGCCGAGCTCCAGGGAGAGCGCGTAGTCGATGGTGGCCCGCAGGCTCGCCCGGGTCTCGCCCGGCAGTCCGAGCACGAAGCAGCCGTGCACGTCGATGCCGACGCGACGGGCGGCGCGGCAGAAGGCACGCCCCTGCTCCGGCGTGGCGCGCTTGTCCACCGCGGCGAGGATGGCGGGGTCGGCGCTCTCGAAGCCCACCACCGCCATGCGGCCGCCCGCGGCGCGGAGGTGGCGCAAGAGGTCGTGATCGGCGTCGACGCGGGCGTTGAAGGAGAAGCGGATGCCGAGGCGGCGCCGCAGGATCTCGTCGGCGATCGCGTGCGCGTACTCCCGCCGGACCGTGAAGGTGTCGTCCTCGAAGAAGAACTCGCCGCCGCGCCGGACCCCGGGGCACAGGCCCAGGTCGTGCTCGATCTCGTCGACGACGCGCTCGGGCCGGCGCGTGCGGTAGAGGTGCCCGTGCATGACCTGGGGCCACAGGCAGAAGCTGCAGTGGAACGGGCAGCCGCGGCCCGAGACCACGTCGAGGTAGGGGTAGAGCTTCGTGCCGTCGAAGTAGTCGAGCAGGTCGAGGTGGTGCCAGGCCGGGAACGGCAGGCGATCGAGGTCGCGGATGAGGGGGCGCGGCGCGGTGCGCACCGGGTCGCCGCCGGGGCCCGGCAGGCAGACGCCGGGCACCGCCCGGAGGTCGGCGGCCTCGACGAGGTCGGCCACGGTCTCGTCGTACTCGCCGACGGCGATGGCGTCGGCCACCCCGGCCGCGCTCCGCATGGTCTCCTCCGGCAGCGCGCTCGCGTGCGGGCCGCAGAGGATCACGCGCGCGCCCGCCTCCCGGGCGAGGCGCGCGGACTCGAGATCGGTCGAGAGCGAGGGCGTGGTGGTGTCGAGCACCACCCAGTCGGGCCGCTCGCTGCGGCACAAGCGCCCGAGGGTGGCCTGGTCCCAGCCGCGCGCCGGGAAGTCGTAGAGGCGCGCGGCGTGGCCGCGGCGCTCGCACACCGCGGTGGCGTAGGCGAGCCAGTCGGGCGCGCGCAGCACGCGGCCGCGCGTGCGCGCCGCCCAGCGCTGCGTGCGGCAGAAGTCGGGCACGAAGGGACCGTTGACCAGGAAGACCGAGGCCACCGGCTACCTCAGCTCGGCGTCGCGCATCTGGCGGTGCGCCTCGAGCAGCTTGACGATGAGCCAGGTGGCCAGGAGCTGGATGCCGGTGATGACCAGGACCGAGGCGGCCGCGAACCACTTCCAGTGCATCACCGGCCGCACGCCGAAGAAGTGCTCCCAGGCGAAGATCGCGTAGACCGCGAGCCCGCCCCCCAGCAGCATGCCCCCGAGGAGCCCGAGCCGCTGCGGCAGCCGGGTGCGCACCGCCAGCCGGGCCAGCGAGCCGAACTGCCCGTGGGGGCGGTAGAGCGTCTCCATCAGCAGGCTGGCCGAGAGCCCCACCGAGAACGCGGTCACCGCGCCCGCCACGCACGAGGCCGCGCCGAGCGTGCGGTAGATGTAGAACCCCTCGGGGAGGGCCCGCCCCATGATCCAGTCCCACAGCGGCAGCGCCAGCAGCCCGAGGGCGCCCAGGAACAGCAGCACCGCCACGACCGAGAAGAGCTTGAGCGGGTTGTAGAGCAGCACCAGCGTCAGGATGACGCGCAGGAACTGGAGCCCGTCCCGCAGCACGTTGAGCTTGGAGCGCCCGGCGCGCTCGGCGTACGGGATGGGCACCTCCTCCACCTTGAGGTGCTCGTGGATGGCCTTGGTCGACATGGCCGTGGTGAAGGAGAGGCCGTTGGGCAGCGGGTAGAGGCCCGCGAGGATGTCCCGGCGGAACACCCGCATGCCGCTGGCGGCGTCGCGCACCGGCCGGCCGGTCAGGGCGGTGATGAGGGTCGCGTAGAAGCGGTTGCCGACCCGGCGCACGAACGGCATCTGCGTCGCGGCGGTCAGCCGCATCCCCACCACCAGGTCGGCGGGGGCGTCCCGCAGGGTGCGCAGCAGCGCCGCGAACTGCTGCGGATCGCAGGTCCCGTCGGCGTCGAGGAAGCCGAGGAGGTCGCCGCGGGCCGCGCGGAACCCGGTCTTGAGCGCCGCGCCGTAGCCGCGGTTGTGCTCGTGCTCCACGAGGCGGACGCCGTCCCCCTTGGCGAGCACCACGTCGCGGGTGCGGTCGCGGGAGCCGTCGTTGACGACGATCACCTCGACCGTGCCGCAGAGCTCCTGGAGCGCCGCGTCGGCGTGCAGCGCCAGGCAGCGATCGAGGGTGGGCCCGAGGGCGTCCTCCTCGTTGTACGCCGGGATCACGATGGAGAAGGCGGTGCCTGCGGGGTCGGCCATGCCGGGCGCCTCGTCGGGAGGCGACCGACTATAGCACGCCCGGCCCGGGCGGCCGCCGCCGCGGCGCCGGGGCGAGTTTACAGGGCGCGCCGCGGTCGTCTACCATGCCCACCATGCGCTCGCCTGCGTGCCTGTGGGTGCTGGTGGTGCTCGGTGTCGTCGTCCGGCCCGCGGCCGGCCACGCCGACGAGCGGGCCGCGGCCCGGCGCTTCGCCGCGGCGCTCGGCGACGAGCCCGCGCTGGTGGCGTTCCTCCGGGCGTTTCCCAAGGGAGCCGACCTGCACAGCCACCTCGGCGGCGCCGTGTACGCCGAGGACGTGCTCCGCCACGCGCTCCACCGGCGGCTCCACTTCGATCCCCTGACCAACCTCTTCGCGACGAAGCCGTCGGCGCGGACCGTGCCCGCGGCGAGGCTGCTCGAGGTCGACCGCCTGCGCTACCAGTTCCTGGATGCCGCGAGCATGCGCGGCACGAGGCCCGGACCGGCCGGCGGCCACGACCACTTCTTCGAGAGCTTCACGCCGGCCGGGAGCGCGCGGCGCGGCGTCCCGCCGGAGGAATTGCTGGCCACGGTGCTGCGCCGGGCGCGTCTGCAGCAGGTGCAGTACCTCGAGATCATGGCGCCGGTGGGCGGCGCGGCCCTGGACCGCCTGACGGCGGCCGCGGCCGCGGGCGTGCCCCCCGCGCAACTGCTCGCGCGGCTGCAACCTTCGATCGACGCGTACGTCACGGCGGCCCGCGCCGACCTCGACCGCTGGGACGTCGCCCTGCAGCAGGCGCTCGGCCTGTCCGCGCCGCCGACCACCGTCGGCGGGCCGATCACGGTGCGCTACCTGGTGACCGCGTACCGGGTGGCGCCGCCCGAGCACGTCTTCGCCACCTTCGCGGCCGCCTTCGCGCTCATGCGCGTCGATCGGCGCGTGGTGGGCGCGAACCTGGCCGCGCCCGAGGATCACCCCGTCGCCCTGGACAACTTCGACCGCCACCTGCGGGACCTCGACTTCCTGTGGCGCCGTGGCGGCGAGCCCAGCGTGACGCTGCACGCCGGCGAGCTGAACCTCCACCTGGCCCCCCTCGAGCACCTGACGCACCACATCCGCCGCTCCATCGAGGTGGGGCACGCGCGGCGCATCGGCCACGGCGCGTCGGTCGGGTGGGAGGACGATCTCCCGGGGCTGCTGCGGCTCATGCGCACCCGGCGCGTGGCCGTCGAGGTCTGCCCGTCGAGCAGCCTGACCATCCTGGGCCTCTCGGGCGAGCGGCACCCGTTCCGGGTCTACCGCCGCGCGGGCGTGCCGCTGACCCTGAACACCGACGACGAGGGGGTGAGCCGCAGCAACCTCACCCTGGAGTACCTGCACGCGGTGCGCGCGTTCCGCCTGAGCTACGCCGACCTCAAGGAGCTGTCCCGCAACGGCCTCGAGCACTCGTTCCTCCCGGGCGAGAGCCTCTTCGTGGGCGGCGACTACCGCCGGGTGCGCAAGGGGTTCGAGCAGCTGCGGGCGCGCGGCTGGCGACCGACCCCGGAGGAGCAACGGGCGCTCGGGCGCTCCGAGCGGGCCACGGTGCAGGCGCGCCTGGAGCGGGCCCTCTGGGAGTTCGAACGGCAGTGACCCGGCGGCCCCGCGGCGCGGCGGTCGGGCTGCTGGCGCCCCTGCTCCTGGCGCCCGCGCTGCTCGGCTTCTCGCCGTTCGAGGAGGCCGCTGACCCGGCGGGCGTCATGCGCCTGCGCGACTACCAGCTGCTCCGCTTCTCGAGCGCCGACCCCACGGGCGGCAACGACGACCACGATCATTTCATGCGGCAGGACGGGGATCTCCTGGTGCTCGCCGAGGCCGAGGGGCCCGGGGCCATCCTGCGGCTGTGGGCCACCTCCCCGTCGGCGCGGGGCGGCGACACGTTCCCGGGCGAGGCGCTCCTCTTCTTCGACGGCGCCGCCGCGCCCGGCCTGCAGCTCCCGCTGGAGGAGCTGCTCGGCGGCCGCGCGCCCTTCGTGCCGCCGCTCAGCGGGTACTGGGCCGGCGGGTGGAGCTCGTTCGTGCCCATCCCGTTCGCCCGCGGCGTGCTGGTCGCGGTGCGGGGCGTCGAGGCCGGGTTCTACTACCACGTGGACGTGGCCCGCTACCCCGCGGGCACCGAGGTCGAGACCTTCGCGCTCCCCCTCGCCCCGGGCGACGAGGAGGCCCTCGCGCGCATGGCCGCGGCCTGGGACGCGGCGCCGGGGCCGTTCGCCAGCGTCGGCGCCGATCGGGAGGTCTCGAACACGGGCATTCTCCCGCCCGGGAAGGGGGCCGACCTCCTGGTGCTCCACGGCGCCGGCGTGATCGCGGCGCTGGAGGTGGCGCTCGCGCCCGAGGAGGCGGCGAGCCTGCCGGCGGTGCGGCTGCGCTTCACCTGGGACGGCGCGGCCGCGCCGCAGGTGGACGCGCTGCTCGCGGACTTCTTCGCCGCCGCTTGGGACCCCGCCACCCGCCAGGTGGTGGCCTTCGACAGCCTGGCGCTGAGCGTGCAGGGCGGCCGCTACCGCTGCTTCCTCCCCATGCCGTACGCCGCCGGGGCGCGCCTGCGTCTGGAGAACGAGGCCGATCGCTCCCTCACGCTCACCCTCGCAGTGCGCTACACGACCGGCTGCCCGGGTCCGGAGGTCGCCCGGCTCCACGCCGTGGCCGGCGGCGCGCCGGTCGTGCCCGGCGCGGACGTGCCGGTCGTCGCCATGACCGGGCGGGGCCATTTCGCGGGGCTCGCGCTCCAGCTCCGCGACTGCGCCAACGTGGAGTGCCTCGAGGGGGACGAGCACCTCGTCACCGACGGCGTCGCGCGCCTCGACGGCACCGGCACCGAGGACTACTTCGGCGGCGGCTGGTACTTCAACGCCGGGGTGCGGCGCCTCGCCACGGCCACCGCCGGCAACCCGTACATCGACGCGCGCAGCGTGACGGCCTTCCGGTTCCACCTCGTCGATCCGGTCCCCTTTCGCGAGACGTTCTGCGCCGCGCTCGAGCACGGCGGGCTCCAAGCGCCCGACACGACGCCCGGCAGCTACCGGTCGGTCGCGTTCGTCTACCTGGAGAGCCCGGTCGCCTGCGACGACGGGGCCGACGGCGGGACCCCGTCGCCCGACCACGGTGGCTGCTCCTGCACCGCGGCGGCGCGCGCGCCGCGGCCGCCGTGGGCCGCGGTGCTCCTGATCGTACTGGTCGCGGGGGCGCGGCGAATGCTCCGGTAGACATCCGCGACAGGTGCACTATGCTAGATCCATGGGCCGCGCGCAGAAAGTGGCGATGCCTGCTCCCCCTCCGCCGGAGCCGGCCGACCAGCGGCTGATGCTCTACGGGGTCACGTGGGGGCAGTACCAGGCGCTGCGCGCCGCGCTGGACGAGAAACCCGGGGTCAGGCTGACCTTCCTCGAGGGGGTGCTGGAGATGATGACTCCGTCCCGCCGGCACGAGCACCTGAAGACGTTCATCGCGCGACTCGTGGAGGCCTACGCGGACGAGCGGCGCATCGTGCTGCTCGGCTTCGGGTCGGAGACGTTCCGCAAGGAGGCGGCCGAGCGGGGCCTCGAGCCGGACGAGTGCTACTGCGTGGGCGACGAGAAGGACCTCCCCGATCTCGCGCTGGAGGTGATCACCACCAGCGGCGGCGTCGACAAGCTGGCGGTCTATCAGGGGCTCGGGGTGCCCGAAGTGTGGTTCTGGGTGGACCCGCGGTTCCAGGTCTACGGCCTCGAAGCGGGCGAGTACCAGCCGCGCGAGCGCAGCCGCTTCCTCCCGGACCTCGATCTCCAGCGGCTGGCCGAGATCGTGGCGGCGACGCCGCGCGCGGAGCAGGCCCAGGCGGTGTGGCGGTTCCGGCAGACGCTGCAGGCGCGGCCGCAGTAGCGTGGCGGGTGTGGACGCGACGGGGGCGGCGGGCGACTGCCGGCGTGCACGCCGACCCTCGTCGACGCGCTTTTTGCCACGGGCCGGAGGCATGATAGGCTTTTCGCGTGGCCCCTGACAGCCCGGGGCGGGTCACGAGCCTGCCGCGCGTGCTTCTGGTCGACGACGACGGGCTGCTGCGGCGGGCCCTCCGGCGGCGCCTGCGCCAGGACTGCACCCTGATCGAGGCTGAGTCGTGCGAGCGGGCGCTCGAAGTGCTCGCGGCGGAGGCGGACTCCTTCCGGCTCGCCCTGCTCGACGTCCACTTCGGTGAGGGCCGGATGCGCGGCGACGACTGCCTGCCCCTCATCCGGGAACGCTGGCCCT
>JACRCY010000293.1 GCA_016218785.1 Deltaproteobacteria bacterium | reverse complement strand
GCTTCGCTGGCCGCTCGACGCGCCTGACCTTCTCGGCCGGCGTGGTGACCGCCTCGACGAACCCGCGCTGGGGCCGGCGGTCGAGGGGCTCGGGCCCGGGCGCGGGCTCGACCTCGACCTCCTCCAGGTCGTCGTCGGCCAGCTCCTCGAGCTCCTCCTCGCGCTCGACCTTCGTCATTGCGGCCCCGGTCATGGCGGCCTGGAACGCGTCGCGCGAGAGCCGCGACGACGGCGTCCCCTGGACGGTCTGGTTCTCGTCGGCCGGCCGGCTGGCCGTCAGCCCCTCGGGGAACAGCCGGCGCACCAGCGCCCCCAGGTCGCGCTTGGCGAACTCGAGGCCGGTCGCGTGGAGGAACCCCGACAGCGCGTCCTGGAAGTCCTGCGCGGACTGGAAGCGGCGCGCGGGGTCACGCTCGAGGGCCCGGTGGACCATCTCCTCGAGGACGGGCGGGACCTCGGGGCGGATCGTCCGCAGCGGCTCGAACTGGGCGCTGCGCACGCGCTCGAGGAGCTGCATGTCGGAGAGGCCGCGGCCGTGGACCTGACCGGCCAGCAACTCGTAGAGCACGATCCCGCCGGAGAACAGGTCGGTGCGCTGGTCGACCGCGCGCCCCTCGGCCTGCTCCGGCGCCATGTAGCGGTACTTCCCCTTGAGGATGCCGGCCTGCGTCTTGGTGCTGGAGATGCGCGCCTTGGCGATGCCGAAATCGATGATCTTGACCTCGCCCTCGTGGGTGACGAGCACGTTCTGCGGCGACACGTCGCGGTGCACGATGCCCAAGGCGCGCCCGTCCTCACCCTTCTTGCGGTGCGCGTAGCCGAGGCCCTCGAGCACCTCGTTCACGATGTAGACCGCCGCCTGCGGCGGCAGCATCTCGCCGCACCGCCGCAGCTTCCGCATGATGGTGAAGAGATCGTGGCCGTCGATGAACTCCAGCGCCAGGTAGTAGGTGCCCTCGACCTCGCCCAGGTCGAGCACCTGGCAGCTGTTGGTGTGGGTGAGCTGGCTGGCGATGTGCGCCTCGTCGATCAGCATGTTGACGAAGTCGCGGTCGGCGCAGAACTGGGGGTGGAGCCGCTTGATGACGACGTTCTTCTCGAAGCCGGCCGCGCCGCTGGCGCGCGCCAGGAAGACCTCCGCCATGCCGCCATAGGCGAGGCGCTGGACCAGGCGGTACTTCCCGTAGGTCAGATCGTCTGCGGACACTTGAGAGAGAGGATACTACGAGGAGCTGCCCTCGCGGCGGAACTGCAGCGGGTCGAAGTTGAACTTGCGCATCTTGTTGTAGACGGTGCCACGGCTCACGCCCAGGGCGTGGGCCACCTCCGGGATCCGGCCGTGGTGCTGGACGAGGGCGGCGCGGAGCAGTTCGCGCTCGGCGTCCTCGATGGAGGTGACCCCCAGTGACGTCCGCTCCGGCCGCGACCCGGCGCGGCCGCGGACGCGATGACGCAGGGCCTCCGGGACCTGGTCGAGCGTGGTCGACTCGTCGCTGGCCAGGTTGACCTCGCTCTCGAGCACGTTCTCCAGCTCGCGCACGTTGCCGGGCCAGGGATACTCCATGAGCGCGCGCATCACCTCGGGGCCGAGGGCGTGGAGCTTCTTGCCCAGGCGCGTGGCGAACAGCTCCAGGAAGTGGCTGGCCAGGAGCGGGATGTCCTCCGCGCGCTCGTGCAGGGAAGGCAGCGGGATGTGAATGACCTTCAGGCGGAAGAGGAGGTCCTGGCGGAAGCGTCCCCGCTCGACGTCCTCGCTGAGGTCGCGGTTGGTGGTCGCGATCACGCGCGCGTCGAGGCGGATGTCGCGCGTGCCGCCGATGCGCTGCACCCGGCGCTCCTGGAGCACCCGCAGCAGCTTGGCCTGCATCTCGAGCGGCATGTCGCCGATCTCGTCGAGGAGGATGGTGCCGCCCTCGGCCAGCTCGAACTTGCCCGGGTGCCCGCCGCGCTTGGCGCCGGTGAAGGCGCCCGCCTCGTAGCCGAACAGCTCGCTCTCGAGCAGCTCGCGCGGGATCGCCGCGCAGTTGATGCCGACGAAGGGGCCCGCCGAGCGCGTCCCGGCGTTGTGGATGGCCTGCGCGAACAGCTCCTTGCCGGTGCCGCTCCCGCCGGTGATGAGGATGCTCGAATCGGAGCGCGCCGCGGCCTCGGCGAGGTGGATCTGGCGTCGCATCGACCCGGCGTTGCCGATGATGTCACCGAAGGAGAAGCGGGCGGTGGAGCCGACGATGCGCTGCGCCAGCGACTGCGCGCGGCGCATCTCGGTGAAGGTGGCGACGAGGCCGATGAGCACCCCGCCATCGCCGCGCACGGTGTGGGCGCTCACCAGGAACTCGCCGCTGCCCACCCGGACCACGCGCGCGTCGATCTCCTCGCCACGCGACAGCGCGGCGTGCAGGAACGCGAGGTCGGGGAACTGCGTGATCGAGAGGCGGTCCGCCTGGTGCGGGTCGACGCCGAGGTAGCGGGCCGCCACCGAGTTGAGCGAGGTCACTCGCCCAGGGGGGTCGAGGGAGATGACGCCGTCGGAGATGGCCTCCAGGGTGACCGCCTTGGTCCGCGCCTGGGCGCGCATCTCCTCGGCGATGCGCACGTTCTCGAGGATGGTCGCGACCTGCGAGCAGAAGATGACCAGCAGGTCGAGGTCGTGCTCGGTGAAGACGCCGCCGCACAGCTCCTTGTCGGCGTAGACCGCGCCGAAGACCTTGTCGGCGAGCCGCAGCGGCGTGGCGATGGCGTAGCCCAGCCGCACGCGGGGCGCCGTCCCGGACTCGGGAGCCTCGGCCCGGCCGCCGCGCCCCGAGTCCCGCTCGAGGAGCAGCGGCCCTGCCTGCACCACCCGCTCCACGATGCCGCGCCACTCGTGCGCATCGGGCTCGCCCAGGCGCAGCGAGCCGCGCACGCGTAGCGCCCCGGCGTCGTCCCGCAGCACCAGCAGCGCTCGATCGGCGCCGGTCAGCTGCGCCGCCATCTGCACCGCCTCATGGGCCACGGCCCCCGGGGCGCCGAGTCGGTTGAGGGCGCGCGACAGGTCGAGCAGGGTGCGGATGTTCTCGCGCTCGAGGACGACCGTGTTGAGGGCGCCGAGGAAGCGCTCCTCGGCGGCCGCCATGGCGTCCATCCTGGTACCGAGGAGCCGGTCCTGCTCGGTGAGCTGCTGCGCGGCGGCCTCGAGCTCCTGCTGGAGCGCGGCCGGAGCCGTCCCGCCGAGGCGGGCGAGGCCCTCGACCGCCAGGTCGACGAGGCGCGACACCTCGCGGCGCAGCTCGAGGCGGCCCTGCTTCAGGTCCTGGATCAGCGACTGCACCTGCACGTCGGCGACGCGGTCCGTGCCGCGCCGGCCGAAGCGCCGGAAGCCATCGCGGACGCGCTCGATGTCGGCCAGGCTACCGTGCTCGCGGAACAGCTCCTGCGCCTTGGCGAGCCAGAAGGCGGGCGGGTCGCCGAAGCCCTCGGACAGCTGCCCCTGCGACTCGCCCACGAAGACGCCGTACGCGTAGTAGGCCTCACCCAGGTCGCGGGTCAGCTCATGGTCGGCGAAGCAGGCGATGGCCCGGCGGAAGTAGCGCCGGGCGGCGCGCACGTCGCCGGTCCGCTGGTGGACGTGCGCGCGCTCGAGGAGCGACCGCCCCAGCTCGAGGGCATCGCCGCACTGCTCGGCCAGCTCGAGGGAACGGTCGACGAGCGCGCCCGCCTGGGGCAGGTCGTTGCTCAGCTTGGCCAGGACGGCCAGCCCGCGCATGACGCGGGTCAGCTCGGCGGACGCGGCGCGTGCCTCGAGGAAGGTCCGGGCGCTCGTGAGGCACGCTCGCGCCAGGTCCGGCTGGCCGAGCGCCAGGCGCACCAGCCCGAGCTCGCAGCTCAGGCGCGCCTCGATGGCCGCGTCGAGCGGCCGCGCCAGCACGAGGCCGCGCTCCAGGTACGTGACGGCGCGCTCCGCCTCGCCCTTGGCGGCGCACGAAACGCCGAGGAGCCCGTCGACCGTGGCCATCTGGGCGGCGTGCTCGCTCACCTGGTAGAAGCGCCGCGCGGCGGTGAGGTGCAGGAGCGCCAGCTCGTGGTCGCCGACCCGCGCCGCGAGGGACCCGATCTGCACGCCGAGCGCGGCGCGCGCTTCGGGCTCTGCGGTCTGCTCCAGCTGCGCCTTGAGGCGCTGCAGGTCAGTTGAGGTCGATGCTGCCAAGGACACCCCCCGCCTGCCGACGGTGGCGTCGATTGTAACGCAAGCGTGCGGCGTTGCCTATCGGGGCTGCGCTTCCGGAGGAGCGGGCGCGGGACCTAGCGCCGGGCCTGCGCGCGGAGCCGGTTGGCCTCGTCGAGACGGCGCGCGCCTTCCATCAACAGGTGCGTGGTCGACGTCCGCACCTGATCCTCCATGTCGACCTCGATGACCGAGAAGTCGAAATGGCCGTCGGGCCACGTGAGCAGGTGGTACACCGCGGCCGCCCCTTCGGCGAGCGTGCCGGACTCCATGCGCGCGGCGACGACCTTGCCGTCGCGTACGAACACGCGCCCGACCTCGCCGCCACGCCTGAGCACCAGCACGCCGCTTTTCCGCTCCATCTCCAGCATGGCGAGCAGGCTCGACAGGCCCAGCTGGTCGAGGGCGCCGTGGATGCCGGGGCTCCCGTCCTGCGCCGTGGGCCGCGCCTGCGAGCGGAGCTCGCGGTGCTTCTTCAGGGTGTTGGCCACCCGCAGGTCGAGCTCCTCGAAGCGGAACGGCTTGGGCAGGTAGTCGTCGGCCCCCAGGCGGAAGCCGCGGATGCGGTCGTCGTCGCTGGAGAGGGCGGTCAGGAAGATGACCGGCACGAAGCTGAAGCGTGTCTGCGCCCGCAGGTTCTTCACGAAGGACCACCCGTCCATACCCGGCATCATCACGTCGGTGATGACGAGATCGGGCGGGCTCTGGTCCGCGTGGCGGAGGGCCTCGGCACCGTCGGTCGCGGTCACGATGACGTAGCCGCGCTTCTCCAGGACGGTGGACACCATCCTCAAGATCCACGGATCGTCGTCGACCAGGAGGATGCGCGGGGCCTCGCCCATCGAGGAGTGAGAATACCGACGGCGCACAGACCTGTCAAACGGCCGGCGGGGACCAGGGGGGGCGTAGTGAACAAGGAGGGGCCGGCAGCGGGCCCCCCGTCGGGAAGTGCGGCTCTGACTGCGGGGCTACTTCTTGCCGCCGGTGATCAGCTTCGAGAGGATGTCGTTGTAGGTGAGCGGGATCTGGCCGAGGAGGGCCTTGTCGTCGTTCACCATGGTGTTGATGCTGTTGATGTAGGAGAGGATCTCCTTGGTCTCGCTGTCGTAGATCCCACCCCAGCTGTTGACCTTCAGCATCTTGCCGCCCATGGCGGACTCGCCGTGCGAGTGGAGCGCGATGATGTACTTGAACTTGATCGGCTTGTCGAGGAGCTTCAGGTCGACCAGCTTCTGGATGATCTGCTCCTTGAGGTTCGTCAGCGCAGTCGCGACCTGCTCGGCGGCGCCGCTCATGGCCCAGGTGTTGGCCTTGGCCTGGGAGTCGATGGTCTCGGCCAGCTCGAAGGAGAGGTTGCCGACGAGATCGAACAGCTGCTGCCCGGAGATGAGCTGCTTGCCGAACTTGGCGATGACGCCAGCGGTGACCGAAACGCCCATGAGGGTCGGGTCACCCTTCGCGCCGAGGTGCGACATGTTGATGGGGAAGAGGAACCCTGGCGTCTCGTTCGAGATTGCGAGCGGGAACTTGGCGTTCGGGTTCAGCTTGATTTCCGCGCCGCAGCCAAGAGCGAACAGCGCGAGGACCGGAAGGACACTCAGTCTCGACCTCATGTACGTCACCTCCACAGTGAGTTCACAAAATCGCCAGTCAGAGCATCCGCTCGTCTGGCCCCGTTAGCAGCGCGCATGTTACCGAAGACCCCCCGAGTGTCAAGTACAAACGAGCCCACCTGCTCGACGGAGAGCGGCCCCTCCGGTGTCGCGGCTCCGGCGGGGAGGCTATACTGCGCGGCATCGGCGACCCGACCGGCCGGGGGTGCCCCGGCCCCTGCGGGCCACGGCCCAGGAGAGGGAGAGCGACCCATGCTGATGACCTACTTCACGCCCGAGCACGACATCTTCCGGAAATCGTTTCGCGATTTCGTGCTGAAGGAGCTCGCCCCGCACGTCGACGAGTGGGAGCGCGACGAGGGGTTCCCCCGCGAGGTCTTCAAGCGCATGGGGGATCTGGGCTACTTCGGGATCCACTTCCCCGAGGAAGTCGGCGGCGCCGGCGGCGACTACTGGTACACCGTGGCCTACGGGGAGGAGATGGTCCGGACCCGCTCCGCGGGGCTCAACATGAGCTTCATGGTGCAGACCGAGATCGCCACGCCCATCATCGCCGAGCTGGGCACCCAGGAGCAGAAGCAGGAGTTCCTCGTCCCGGCCATCAAGGGCGAGAAGATCGGCGCCCTCGGCATCACCGAGCCCAACGCCGGCTCCGACGTGGCCAACATCAAGACCACGGCCAAGAAGGACGGCGGCGACTACGTCATCAACGGCTCCAAGACCTTCATCACCAACGGCACGCGCGCCGACTTCATCACCCTGGCCGTGCGCACCGGCGGCCCCGGCTTCGGCGGCGTCAGCCTCGTGATCCTCCCCACCGACGTCAAGGGGTTCACGGTCGCCCGCAAGCTCAAGAAGATGGGGAACCACGCCTCGGACACCGCCGAGCTGGCCTTCGAGGACTGCCGCGTCCCGCAGCGCTACCTCATCGGCGACGAGAACCAGGGCTTCAAGTACATCATGATGAACTTCCAGGGGGAGCGGCTGATCGCGGCCATCGCCGCCAACGCCGCCGCGCGGCAGGCGCTCGACGAGTCGGTCAAGTACGGCCGCGACCGCCAGGCCTTCGGCCGGCCCATCGGCACCTTCCAGGTGTGGCGCCACCAGTTCGCCGAGCTCTACGCCCAGGTCGAGGCGTCCAAGTGGCTCACCTATCGCGCCTGCGATCTCTTCAACCGCAAGCAGCAGGCGACCACCGAGATCACCATGTCGAAGCTCGTCGCCGGCGAGCTGGCGATCAAGGTGATCGACCGCTGCCTCCAGTTCCACGGCGGCTACGGCTACATGGACGAGTACCCCATCAGCCGTGCCTACCGCGACATCCGGCTGCTCACCATCGGCGCCGGCACCTCGGAGATCATGAAGGAGATCCTCTCGAAGTGGATGGGGCTGGGGTAGGCTGGCGACTGGCGGCTGGCGGCTCGAGCCTGCACGGCGGAGGCGAAACGGCGTAGGAGGGAGGAAGGTGCGGGTCGACCTGCGCCCTACGCGCCCGCTGCCACTTCCGGTACAATGGATTTCCTCCCGGTCGGGACCGCAGCCATGGGCGTCACGATCCTCGTCATCGACGACGACAAGCATACTCGCCGCATCCTCGAGTCCCTGTTCCGTACCGATCCGGAGATCTCCGGCCTGGTCGACAAGGTCGTCTCCGCCGGCGATGGCGAGGAGGGGCTGCAGCTCTTCGAGGCCGAGCACCCGGCGCTGGTGGTCACCGACCTCCTGATGCCGCGCAAGGACGGCTTCGCCGTGTGTCGGGCGATCCGGGCGCGTCCCGACGGCAAGGAGACGGCGCTCGTCGCCATCAGCGCGGTCTACAAGGATCTCGCCGTCGTCCAGCGCCTCAAGACCGAGTTCGGCGCGGTGTTCTTCCAGAAGCCGTTCCAGGTGCGCGACCTGGTGAAGGCGGTCAAGGGCGTCGCGCAGCGCCGTGCCGGGAGCGAGGCTCCGGCCGCGCCGCGGCACGTGACGGCGCCGCGGGTCGCGGCGGTCAAGGCGGACGAGGAGGTGAAGGGGGAGCTGGCCCGCCGGCCGCTGGCGGGGATCCTCTTCGATCTCCTCGAGAGCCAGGCCACGGGCGCGCTGGTGCTGCGCCGCGACCGCGTGCGCAAGGACATCTTCCTCGTCATGGGGCACCCCGTGGGCGCCGAGTCGAACGTGCGCCAGGAGACGCTGGGGCACTACCTGGTGGCGCGGCGCGTGATCGACGAGGAGCAGCAGCAGGAGGCGCTGGCCCTGTCCAAGAAGGACGGGGTCAAGCTGGGGCAGGCGCTGGTGAAGCTCCAGCTGATGAAGGACGAGGACGTCATCCGCCACCTGGCGGCGCTGGTGCGGCTCAAGATCGTGAGCAGCCTGCGCTGGACGAACGGCGACTACCACTTCGCCGCCGGCGACACCTTCAGCGAGCGACTCCCCAAGGCCACCCTGGAGCCGGTGGCGCTGATCCTGCAGGGGCTCAAACGGACCGCCCACGACGACGAGATCGCCAAGCAGCTCTCCCTGAAGGTCGACCTGCACGTGACCCTCACGCCGCGCGCGGCGCGCTACCGCGACGAGTTCGGGAAGGTGTTCGGGGCCCTGGCGCTGGCGGCGCTCGCGGGGCGTCCGCGGGTGGGGGACCTGCTCCGTCGGGGCAAGGACGCGGTGCAGCTCTTCGCCGGAGTCGACGCGCTCCTGCAGACGGCCATGGCCGAGATGGAGGAGGCGCCCGCGCTCAAGTCGGGGGCCCCGGCGGCGACGGGCCGGCGGGGTGCCACCGCCGCCTTCGCGGTCATCACCGAGGCCGTCCCCCAGGCCGACCCGCTCGCGCTCTCCAACTTGGTGGAGCCGACCCTGCCCGGCGGCGCGCCCGCCGGGCTGCGGGCCGACCCGCCCGCGGCCGCGGCCGCCGCCACCGCCCTGTACGAAGAGCTCTTCGGCGAGGATCGGTCGCAGGTCGCACCGGCGCCGCAGGCACCCGGGAGCCCGGCGGCCCGCGACGACGGGGCGGTGCCGCAGCCGATGGAGATCGCCGAGTCGGGAGTCATCGAGATCCTCCCGCCGCCGGAGAAGATCAGGTCCGCCCGGGCCCCGGTGCCGACGCCCGACCCGCGGGTCGCACCGGCGCGGGCGCTGATCCTGCGCACCTACCTCGGCATCCACGACAAGAACTTCTACCAGGTGCTCGGGGTCTCGCCGGAGGCCACCCAGGACGAGATCGCCGCCGCCTACGGCGCGGCGGTCAAGAAGTTCCGGCTGGCCGAGTTCGAGGGGCTCGACCTGGGACGCGACTACGCGCGCCTCGAGGAGCTGCACGTCATCTTCCGGCGCGCCTACGAGATCCTGTTCGAGCCGCTCAAGCGCCTCGACTACGACCGGCGCATCGGCATCGGCGGCACCGTCCCGGAGACGCCCGGGGCGATCACCGACACGAAGCCCGACCCGCTCACCGCCGAGCTGCGGTTCCAGCAGGGCGTGCGCGAGCTCCAGGCCGAGCACTACGCCAAGGCGGCCGAGGACTTCGCCGCGGCCGCGCGCCTGGCGCCCGACGCCGCCGACTACCATGCCCACGCCGCCTTCGCCCTGCACCGCGCGGCAGGGGCCTCGGCGCGCGAGGCGGTGAGCGCCCACCTGGCCCAGGCCTTCGCCATCGACGCCGACCTGGCATCGGGGCACGAGTTCGCCGGCCGCATCTGCTTCGAGCTGGGGGACGACGAGGGCGCCCTGCCGCACCTCGAGCGCACGCTCGACGCCGACCCGCGGCGCCTCGAGGCCTTCGCCGCCCTGGAGCAGATCCTCACGCGGCACAAGGAGTGGCGTCGGCTGGAGCGGCAGTATCGGAAGCTGATCCACCGCGTCGGGGACGGCGATCCCGACCTCCAGCTGCGGCTCTGGTGGAACCTGGCCGAGATCTACCGTACCCGCATCGGCGACCTGGAGAGCGCGCGGGTGGCCTTCGAGATCGCGAGCCGCCTCGCGCCGGACGAGCCGGCGCTGCACCAGGCCCTGGCCGAGGTCACGGCGCCGCGACCCGACCTGTGGCGCGAGACCGCGCGGGCCCTGCGCGCGTGGTGGCGCCTCCGGCCGGACGATCCCACGCCCGGGCGGGCCCTCTTCGCGCTGCACCACCGTGCCGGCCGCGCCGACGCCGCCCTGGTGGCGGCCATGGCGCTCGCGTGTCGCGGCGACGACGGCTCGCCGGCGGCCGTCGAGTACCTGCACTCCTACCGACCGCGCTTCCTCGGGCGGATCCCGTCCCTCGATCCGGCGCTGTGGCAGCGGCTGCGCCACCCCGACGACGACCCGCAGCTCGGCGAGCTCTTCGCGCTCATCAACCCCGTGGTCCGCCAGCTCCACTCCTTCGGCCTCAAGGATCTCGACGTGACCGAGCTCGACCGGGTGCTCCCCGCGGAGGTGCCCGAGACGTTCGGCCGCATCCTGGACTACGTCTGCGGTCTGTTCGGCGTCCCCGCCCCGGCGATCTACCTGCGGGCCGACTTCGGCGCGGAGGCGCACGTCGGCGGGACCGAGCCGCCGGTGCTGCTGTGCGGGCCGCAAGCGCTCGGCGAGACCGACAAGGTGGTGCTGGCCTACCGCCTCGGGCGCGCCGCCACGTACCTCCTGCCCGGGCGGGCCACCGGCGGGGCGCTCCCATCGCGGACGTTGAAGACCTTCCTCCTCGGGGCGATGACCCTGTCGACGACCGGGCTCGCGGTCGAGGATCCCGATGGCACCATCGGGGCGCTGCGCGAGCTGCTCGGCGCCATGCCGGCGGAGGCGCAGGCGCGGCTCCGCGAGCTGGTGGCGCAGCTGAGCCGCGAGAAGACGAGCCTCAACCTCTCGAGCTGGTCCCGCGCGCTCGGGTGGAGCGCCGACCGCGCCGGGCTGCTGGTCTGCAATGACCTGCCCACGGCGGTGCGCCTCGTCGCCCAGACGCAGGCGCGTGGCGCCGAGGACGCGCTCATCGACTTCGCCCTCGGCGACGACTACCTCGAAGCGCGCGAGGCGCTCGGACTGGCGGTGGCGCTGTGAGTTCGTCGAGCGGGCCTACCCACCAGGCGGTGGCGCTGTGAGCGAGACGACGACCCAGCACGACGAGGCGAGGGCAGCCGCCGACTTCACGCGGCAGACGCGCAGGCGCCGCGTCTTCTTCGCGGTGGGCGCGTTCGGCGTGGCCAGCATCGCCGTCGTCGGCGGGCTCTTCCTCTTCGGCGGCCAGCTCCAGACCGCCGAGAAGGCGCGCGCCGGCCAGGCGCGGGACGAGCTGCGGCGCCGCTTCGACGCCTACCGGCCGCAGTGCCCCGGGCTGTGGCGCGCGGTCCACGCGGTCGAGTGGTCGCAGATCCCCGAGATCCGCTCGCGACCGCTGGCGGCGCGGCTGGCGGCCGGCGACCTCTCCTGCCAGGACGTGGGCGACCTGGCGCGGGGCCTGCCGCAGAAGGCCGGCGGGGTGCAGCCGCCGGCGGCGACCGCGGAGCCCTCGTCGGCGCCGGTGCCGATCATCCGCCTCGGGCCCGGCATCCGGCTGGGACCGCCGCGGCCGGCCTCGGCCCCCGCTCCGTCCCCCGCGTCCGCGCCCGGCGCCGCGCCCGCCGCGGCGCCCTGACGTTCGATCACCCGAGCCCGCCGAGCCGCATCACCTCGAAGAAGTCGTCGAAGGTCGCGAAGGGCTGGCGGCCGTGGGCGGCGCACCGCTCCGCCAACTGGCTCCCCCGCACCGCCAGCACCAGATCGGCGTGGCCGATGGCGCAGCGGTCCGACGCCCCGTCGCCGAGGAAGACCAGGCGCTCGCCCGGGTGCGCGGCGCGTGCCAGGTCGCACAGGCGTCCCTTGCACACGGCGCAGGACGGGCACTCGAGGCCGGTCAGGAACTGCAGCGCGAGGCGGTCGCCGTGGAAGACGCCGCGGCTGCAGTACAGGCCGGCGAGCGCCGGCCGGTGGGGCTCGAGGAGCGGCTCGAGGTAGAAGTCGAAGCCGCCCGACCCCACGTAGACGGGGAGGGCGCGCTCGCGGCACGCGCGGAAGAACTCGGGCACCCCCGGCCGCAGCCGCGCGGTCGTGGCGACGAAGTCGCGCACCGCGGCGGCCGTCGCCCGCAGCAGCGACCAGATCTCCCGCTGCGCCGCGGGGAGGGACACCTCCCCGCGCTGCCAGCGGTCGTCGATGGCGTGCCACTCGGGCGGGGCGAACCGGTCACAGAGCGCGTCGCCGACGTCGATGGTCGTCAGGGTGTAGTCGAAGTCGGTGACGATGGGCATGGCGTGCGCGCCTGTGGTCCGCTCCGGTGGCGAGGTGCAGGGGGTGTAGCACGAAGCCGCCCGGGCCGCCCGCGGCCGTTGCTTTTGCTTCCCTTGGGCGGCGTTTGGGTGTAACAGAGTCCCGTCGTGGGGCTCTCGGGGGCCTCGCGGCGAGCTTGGCGGGGGAACCGCTCGGCGGGGTCCCCCGCGAGGCGGGCCTCGTCTCCCAGCGGGTGGTCAGGCGGACGGAGACTGGTGGAGTCGGACATGAAAGACCCCAAGCCAGCGCTGCGCTTCAACGGCGTGAAGGTGTTCTCCGCGACCATGGCGCAGGAGCGCGAGAACCTCGGTGATCGCATCACCGAGTGGCTGCGCACCCGGCCTCAGGTCGAGGTCGTCGACACGGTGGTCACGCAGTCCAGCGACGAGGCCTTCCACTGCCTCGCGATCACCCTGTTCTACTGGGAAGACCTGGCGGCGAAATAGTCGCGTGGGAGCCCGGCCGGCTCCGCCGGGCGGGTTCCATCGCGGGAGGGAATGGGAACCCTCCGAGGGTTCCCCTGTCAGCGGCCGCGCCTACCGCGCGATCACCCCGCCCCCCTTGCCGAGGAAGACGTACAGGAAGATGGCGAGGATGGCGATCAGCATCACCACCGAGAGGACCTCGTAGGGCAGGCGCGAGGTGAAGTCTGGCCGGCGGCCGAAGAAGCGGCCGCGCGAGCGCTTCCGGATCCGCCCCTGCACCCCGTCGAGGAAACCCTCGGGCGCGTGGGTGGCCCGCAGCCGGGAGAGCGCACCCAGGGCCTGGACGAGCCGCTGGTACTCCTCCCGACACTCGGCGCACGAGGCGAGGTGCCCGTCCATGGCCCGCTGCTCCGCGGCGGGGAGGTCCCCCTCGTAGTAGCGGTCGAAGCGGTCCTTCGCTTCCTGGTGGCTGAACTTCGTCACTTCGTATTCCTCTCGATGTGTTCCTTGATCGCCATGCGCGCGCGGTGCAGGCGCGACTTCACGGTCCCCTCGTTGAGGCTCGTGATCTCGCCGATCTCCTGGTAGGAGAGCTCCTCCACGTCGCGGAGCACGATGAGGAGACGGTGCTCCTCGTCCAAGCTCGCGATGGCCTGGGCGAGGAGCTTCTCGAGCTGCAGCCCCTCGAGGATCTTGTCGGGCGCGTCGATGTGGGACTGCAGCGGCGCCGAGCCGGCGTCCTCCATCGAGTGCTCGGGCACGCCGTCGAGGCCGTCGCCGCTGGTGCGGCTGCGGCGCGACAGGTACTTGATGCGGTTCTTGCAGTGGTTGGCGGCCACGCGGTAGAGCCAGGTCGAGAACTTCGACTCCCCGCGGAAGGTGTCGATGCTCTTGAAGACGGTGACGAACACCTCCTGCGCCAGGTCCTCGGCCTCCTCGTGGCTGCCGATCATCCGGTAGAGCAGGTTGTAGACCTTGTGCTGGTAGAGGCGGACCACCTCCGAGAACGCGACCTCGTCGCGCTCGCGGAGCCGCCGGATGAGGAGCCGCTCGAGGAGGCTCATGGGGCGCGCCGGACGGACCGGCTACCCGTACAGACCCGCGACGGGGCCGGTGGTTCCACGGCGGCGGCCCCCCCGCTACTGCACGAACAGCTTGAGGGCGAAGGCAAGCAGCGTCTCCTTCTCGCTGCCCGAGAGCTGTTGCCGCACGGCCGCCTCGATGCCGAACTGCGTGCTCATGAAGCCGAGCCCGGCGTGGAAGAAGCTCTCCCCTTTGACGTCGGTGCGCACGGCCAGGCTGCGGAACGGGACGTCCCAGGAATAGCCGAGCCGCACCGGGAACTTGTTGCCCACGAAGTACTCGCCGCCGGCCTTGATGTTCACCACGGTCCGCAGCTTCTGGTCGTCACGGTAGTCGAGCCAGCGGACCACCAGGTCGACGTCGATCACCAGCGCCTGGAGCGCCGCCAGCGCCAGGCCCACGCCCAGGGTGGGGGGCGTCTCCCAGGTCTTCATCGGCACCACGTTCTGGCCGACGGCGGCGAAGTTGATGGCGTCCGACAGCCGGAGCACGAGCCCCACGTCGAGGGTGTACCCGCGCGAGCGCGCGCCGGGGATGTTGCCCGTCTCGTCGGTCGTGTTGAGGTAGACGTACTTGTTGGTGACCCCGAGGATGAAGCGCTCGGCGAGCGGGTAGGCCAGCGCCAGGCCCGCCTCGTGGCCGCGGCGGGTGTAGCCGATGCTCCCGAGCGTGGAGTCGAGGGTGAACTTCGGCTCGGCGTTGAGGAAGGTGTAGTAGAGCCCGGCGGCCACGCCCGCCCGGTTGGTCACCGAGTCGGTGATGGCCACGCCGATGGCAGTGGTGCTGTCCTGCGGCCGGAAGTCGAACAGGGCCTGCACCGAGTAGGCCTTGGTCAGCGGCATGCCGGCGGGGTTCAGGAAGATCCCGGCCTCGCTGGCGGCCGCGGCGCGCAGCGCCCCGCCCATCGCGACCGCCCGTGCCCCCTCCATCTCGTCGATGCCGGCCGCCGGGCGGGACACGAGCAGGAGCGGGACGAGGGCCAGCAGGGCGCGGGTGAGCTTCATCACGGGGTCTATTCTATGGTATCGGGGACTGGTGTAAAGAAACCGCCCTCGGCGCAGCGGTCCGGGCCGCCGGCGCATTCCCGGGCGCGGCGGCCCCGGCCGTCAGAGGAGGCCACGCTCCGCCAGGCTCACGTACCCCTCCTCGGCGACGATCACGTGGTCCAAGACCGGGATCCCCACGAGCCGGCCGACGTCACGGAGGCGCGTGGTGAGCGCCAGGTCGTCCGGCGAGGGCTCGGGATCGCCGCTCGGGTGGTTGTGCACGAAGAAGGTGGCGGCGGCGGAGTTGCGGATGAGCTCCCGAAATGCCTCGCGGGGGTGGACATCCACCGAGGCGAGCGTCCCCTCGGCGATGCGGAGCTCGCCCAAGGGGCGGTGCTTGGCGTCGAGCGGCAGCGCCAGGAACACCTCGCGCCGCAGCCACGCCAGCTGGGCGCGGACGTGCTCGTAGAGATCGGCGGCCGAGCGGATGCGCTGGCCACGGCGCGGGCGCTCGCCGCAGCTGCGCCGGCCCAGCTCGAGCGCCGCCTTGAGCTGGCACGCGCGGGCCAGCCCGATGCCCGGAAGGGCGCACAGCTCGGCCACGCTGGCCTCGTGCAGGGCGGCGAGCCCGGCGTGCGCCTGCAGCAGCCCCCGGCCGCAGTCGACCGCGTCGCGGCGGTTGGTGCCGCTGCCGAGGACCAGCGCCAGCAGCTCGGCGTCCGACAGGCGGTCGACCCCGCTGGCGAGCAGGCGGTGGCGGGGTTGCTCCTCGAGTGGCCACTCCCGGAGTGGCGGCATGCAGGCCGGGACTGCAACCGGGGTGCCAGCCTAACCTGCCGGAACCACGAGGGGCCCCTGGCAGGCGTCCGGCCGGTTTCCCGGCCCTGTCCGGCCGGCCGGCCATGCTACACTCGCCGGCGGTGCGGTGGATGCTCCTCCTGGTGGTGCTGGCAGCCGGCCTCGGAACGAACCTGGGTCGGGTCATCGGGCCCCGGCCCGCCGCGGGTCAAACCCGCGCGGCGCCGGAGCCGCCGGCCGGCATGGTGCTGGTGCCCGGAGGCGAGTTCCTGATGGGCGACGACCACGGCGAGGAGGACGAGCGGCCCGCGCGCCGGGTCCACGTGGACGCCTTCTTCATCGACCGGACCGAGGTCACCCAGGGCGACTACGCCCGGTGTGTCATGGCACGGGCATGCCCGGCCGCGAAGCTGTACCCGGACGCGACCTCGTCGCGCCATCCGGTCGTGGGCGTGAGCTGGCCCGCCGCCGCCGCTTACTGCCGGTTCGCGGGCCGTCGGCTTCCGACGGAAGCCGAGTGGGAGAAGGCCGCGCGCGGTACGGACGGCCGGCGCTTCCCGTGGGGGAACGACGAAGACTGCGACGCCGCCAACTATGGGAACTTCCAGGGAGAAGGAGCGTGCACGGGGCGCAACCCGGGCCGTCCCATCGAGGTCGGCGCGCGGCCACGCGGCCGCAGCCCGCATGGCGCGGACGACCTCGGCGGCAACGTCTGGGAGTGGGTGCAGGACTGGTACGCTTTCGACTACTACCGCCATGCGCCGCGCCGCAACCCGCGCGGGCCCCGCGCGGGAGAGGGGCGCGTGCTCCGCGGCGGCGCCTGCTGCTCGATGTTCGTGCAGCCCCGGGCCGCCAACCGCCTCCGCTTCGACCCCGGCTATCGCGACGCCGACATCGGCTTCCGCTGCGCGCGCGACCCGGAGCGGCCCCGGACGTAGACGGCGCCGTGCGGCGCCGCCGCCGCGCCCCTGGCCGATGGCGCGACGGGCGGTCCGCGCCGGCCGCCGCGACGAGCGTGGCAATTCGCCACCGGCCGCGTGGCGGAAAGCCACACTCGCGCAGCGAGGAGCAGCGCAAACGCGCGTGGCGACGTGGCCAGATTTCGGCATCCGTTATGCACGTGGTGGACCGGGTCGTTGGGTGGCGGGTTGGCGAGGCGCACGTCGGCAGGCAGCTCCTGAGACGTGCCTCGGCCCGGGAAGGCGGCGGGAGGATCACCCAGGGGGTTCTCCGGATGAGCGGGCGGGGTGAGTGGCTCGGGGGGCAGCGCCGAAGGGCCGACACACGCCCGTGCGCACCCCCGTGGCCCGGGCGCGCCGGTCGTTCCGCCCTCGGGCTCGCCGTGGCGCTCGCCCTCGTCGCCGCCGGCGTCGTG
>JACRCY010000292.1 GCA_016218785.1 Deltaproteobacteria bacterium | reverse complement strand
GTCTGGCCCCCGCCGCTGGCCCCCGAGCGCGGCCAGCACGGCCGCGAGCGGGCCCGGGTCCTCGGCGTCGGTGGGCGCGGCCACCTCCCAGGCCGGCGCGAGCCCACCGTGGTGCCGCAGGAAGCGCCGGAGCGCGGCCCCGCGTCGGGTCGCCGGCAACCGCGCCAGGCGCCAGAGCGCCTCGTCGCGCCGCGTGGTCGTGGTGCGCACCGTGGCCCAGAGGGCCGCGGCCACGGGCGCCGGCACGCGCGCCAGGATCTCCCGCCGCTCGCGCCGCAGCGCGGGCTGCAGCTCCCCCGCGTAGCCGGCGTAGAAGCGCTCGAATGCGGCCAGCGCGACGCGCACCGGACGCGGCGCCGCCGCCTCGGCCGCGCCCAGGTCCCGCTCCCAGCGGGACCGCAGGCGCCGCCACAGCGCCGCGGGGTCGGCACGCGGCCGGGGCCGCGGTGCGTCGTCGGCCGCGTAGAGGTAGCCGCCGAGCACGGCGAGCCGCGCGCCGGCGAGGCCGCGGGCGTCGAGCCGCCGGACCAGGTCCTGGTGCGCCGGCGACAGCGGCGCGGGGTTGTGCTCCCGGTCGAGGACCAGCCTGAGGCCGCGGAGCGCGGCTGGCAGCCGCCACCGGACCCGGCGCGCGTGAGACCGTGGCGCCGGCCGGGCCTGGAGCAGCACCGGCCCTCGGGCGCCGAGCACGAACTCGATGTCGAGCGGCCAACCGAGGGCCCGCTCTGCCGCGAGCGCGAGGCGGCAGAGCGCGGCGAAGGGGCCGTGCGCCGGAGGCGCCGTGCGGCGCCACACCACGCTCGTCACGGCGCCACCGGATCCCCCCACCTCGAGGCGCATGCGGGAGGGCGCATCGGGATCGCGCGTGAAGAGCACCCCGCGTTCCCCCCGCACCATCGGCTGCACGATCACCGCCAGGCGCGCCCGGGCGGCAGCGCGCCCGAGGTAGGCCGTCACGTGCGGCGCCCGCAGCGAGGCGTGGCAGGCGGCGGCCGCGCGCCGCACGGCCGCCGGCGTCGCGGGCACGTCGAGCACGGTGTGGAACAGCCCGGCGGCGCTCCGACCGGGCCGGTCCTCGACGCTCGCCGACGAGCGTACGGCGACGCGCCGGGCGCCGAGCCGTCTCAGCTCGGACGTCACCGCTCGCCGCAGCTCCGCGCCGCCCCTCCCTCCCGCCGCCCGCCGGGCCCGCGACGCGGCCCGGGGCAGGATCACGAACCCGTCCGGGACCGGGCACCCGAGGCGCGCGAGGTGCGCGAGCGTGGCCGCCTTGGCCCCGGCGGCGCGCGCCGTCGCGCGCGCGAGCGGCACCACCCCGCTGGATCCGGGCGCGGACATCGACCGACGATACCACGGCCATCGGCAGGCGCCACGGGGGCGACTGGGGGGTCACCTGCGATCGTCGGTGACCGAATGACGGCGGCCGCTCGGGCCGCGTGGCGATGGGCGTGGCGGCGGCAGGCTACACTCTGGCGCCTGGAGCCGCCGACGGCGGCGGCCTCTTCTTTCACCAGTTGAAAGTTGTGGGCGTCGGGCGCGCGGCCGGCGGCGGTTTCTTTCAACTGCTGAAAGATCTTGCCGCCACCGTCGGGCACGATGGGCGTCGATCTCGACGACGCAGTGCTCCCAAAGCGGCGCTATGGGCGGTCCAGCGCTCTGGCGCGGCCCGGCCGGGCGGTGTACGCTGGACGGGACGCTTGCGCTCGACGCGTGGATCGGCGCGGACTGGAGGCAGGACATGGGGCTCACGCACCGCTCGCTGTCGGTCGCGCTGCCGCTGGCCCTGCTCGCTCTCGGGTGTGATAGCCAGATCGTCAGCCACTCGGGGACCGACGCGCAGCCAGGGCTCGACGCCGGCGGCGGGTCAGACGGAAGCCAGGGCTCCGACGCCCAGGTGTCGCCCGACGGACCGCTGCCCGACGGACTGCCGCCCGACGGCTCGCCGCTGGACGGATCGCTGCCGCAGGAGGACGGTGGCGTGCCGCCCACCGCCTTCCGCTTCGTGGCCTGGGGTGACACCAAGAGCGGCACTTCGGTGCTGATCGACCTCTCGACCCAGGCGAAGGCCTTCAACCCCGCCTTCACGCTGTACGCGGGGGATCTGGTCAGTAGCGGCTTCCCCACCAGCAGCGCAGACGCCTGGAAGACCGCGGTCAACGGGGCCAGCAGCAACGGCATGTTCGACATCACCTTCCCGGTGCGCGGCAACCACGAGGGGAGCGGGTCCACGTCGGCCTGGCAGGCCTACTTCGACCTGGCGGGCGTGGCCACCCGCGTCGGCGCCACCAGCTACAGCGAGCTTCAGGCCGAGCTCACCTACTCCTTCGACTACGGGAACGCGCACTTCGTCGGCGTCGACGTCCTCGGCGATGCCACGGCGATGACGTCGGCCGAGCTGGCGTGGCTGGACCAGGACCTCACCGCGGCCGAGGGGCGGGGGCTCACCCACGCGTTCCTGTTCTGGCACGGCCCCATCTACCCCGTCGGGGGCCACTGCTGTCCGACCGCGCCCAACATCATCGATGTCCTCAATGGCCACCCCATCGTGTCGGCGACCTTCCACGGCCACGAGCACAACCTGGCCTGGGTCAACATGGACACGCTGCGCTACTCGAACCTGACCCACGGCTTCGAGCAGTTCGTCATCGGCGCCGCCGGCGCCGGGCTCTATGCCTGCCAGTCGGGGCGCTCCGACTGGTGTCAGAGCACCAACGGCTTCGGCGTGGTCGACGTGGACGGGAACCAGTTCACCGTCAGCA
Source organism: Deltaproteobacteria bacterium (assembly GCA_016218785.1). Lineage (GTDB taxonomy): Bacteria > Myxococcota_A > Polyangia > JACRCY01 > JACRCY01 > JACRCY01. The sequence continues at coordinate 235 of JACRCY010000292.1, read as the reverse complement.
TCTACGAGCAGGGCAACGCCACCCCGATCTTCCAGGACAGCTTCACCAAGTAGCGACGCGCGGGGCGGCGCGGGGCGACGACCGGCGTCAGTCGGTGTCGTTCACGACCAGGTCGACCTTGGTCCCTTTCGGCGCGGGCGTGCCGGCGGCGGGGGTCTGCCGCAGGATCTGGCCGTGCTCGATGTCCTCGTCGCGCCCCTTGCGGACCTCGCCGACCTCGTATCCCGCCTTGGTG
>JACRCY010000286.1 GCA_016218785.1 Deltaproteobacteria bacterium | reverse complement strand
TGGTGGTGACGATGGTCTCGATGTCGCCGAGCAGACGGCCGAGGAGCTGCACGAACGCGCGCTCGTCGCCGCGGCGCGTGAAGTACGACCGCACCCGGCTGCGGAGGTTGGCCGCCTTGCCCACGTACATGACCCGGCCGCGGCGGTCCTTCATCAGGTAGACGCCGGGCGACGCCGGCAGTCGATCGAGCAGGTCGCGCAGGGCCGCCGGCAGCTCCTCGGGTCCGCCGCCCTGGGGCGCGGCCGGGGCGGTGGGCTCGTCGGACACGGGGCCCGTCACGGTCGGGGCAGGATCGTCTGGCGTGGGGCCCGTCACGGGGGGGAACGTTGCCACGGCCGCCCCGGCCGCGCAAACGGTGCGCCCGCGGCGCGTTGAACGTTCAACGTTGATCCTCCCCGGAAGCGTCCGCTTGACCCGCGTCGGGTTCCTTGGCACGCTGGCCCCCACGTGCGCATCCTGGTCGTCGAGGACGAACGCAAGGTAGCGGCCTTCATCTGCACCGGGCTAGAGGACGAGACCTACAGCGTGGAGGTCGTGCCGGACGGCGTCAGCGGCGAGGAGGCGGCCCGTCGCGGCGTCTACGACCTCATCGTGCTCGATCTCATGCTGCCCGGTCGCGACGGCGTCGAGGTGTGCCGCAACCTGCGGGCCGCCGGCGTGCGCACCCCGGTGCTCATGCTCACCGCGCGCACCGCTCTCCAGGAGAAGGTCGCCGGGCTCGACAGCGGCGCCGACGACTACCTCACCAAGCCGTTCGCGTTCGAGGAGTTCCTCGCCCGGGTGCGGGCCCTGCTGCGCCGCGGCCCGCGCGCCGACGTGTTGCCGCTGCGCTGCGCCGACCTCGTGCTCGACCGTGCCCGGCTGCGCGTGCGCCGCCACGGCCGCGACATCCAGCTCACCCACCGCGAGTTCGTGCTGCTCGAGTACCTCGTGCGCCATCCCGGCCAGGTGATCTCGCGTGAGGAGCTGGCCGAGCAGGTGTGGGGACACGAGATCGACTCCGGGAGCAACGTCATCGACGTCACCGTGAGCCACCTGCGGGGCAAGGTGGATCGAGGCCCGGGCCCCCAGCTCATCCGGACGGCCCGCGGCCACGGCTACGTCCTGCGACACGACGAGGACCCGTGAGCCCCGGGCTGCGCCGCGCCCGGCCCAGCCTGAGGTGGCGCCTCCTGCTGCTGCACCTGCTGGTCTTCGGCGGCCTGTCGCTGGCGAGCCCGGCGACCTACTTCGTCATCTCGCGCTCCCTGGCGCACGACCTCGACGATCACCTCACGTTCCTGGCCCGCACCGTGGCGCAGGCGCGGCTCGCGCCGGCCGCTCCCGGCCAGGGCCTCGCGCCGCCGGCGTGCATCCCCGACTTCAGCTGCCCCGCCCACCGCGCCCACTGGCCCCGGCACCTGCTCCTCGTCGACGCCGCCGGCGCCGTCCGGTGCAGCGACGGCGAGCTCGGGCCGCTGGCGCCGGACGCGGTGGCGCGGGCCCGGGGCTCGCGCCAGCCCGCCTTCGCCGACCTGAAGCAGCAGGGGGAGACGTTGCGGCTCATCGCCTGGCCCTATCGGGACCAGGACGGCCAGCACCTGGTGCTCGAGCTGGGAGGCTCCCACGCCGCCATCGACCAGAGCCTGAAGACGGGTGCCCTCGCCTCGCTGGCGATCAACTTCGCGGCGCTGACCCTGCTCCTCATCGGCAGCTGGATCTTCTCCCGCCGTCTGCTGGCGCCCGTCGATCGCATGGTGCAGCAGCTGGAGGAGATCGACGAGGCCCGGCTCTCGGCCCGCGTCCCCGACGCCGGCGCCGACCACGAGCTGGGGCGACTGGTGGTGGTGCTCAACCGCATGCTCGATCGCCTGGAGCGCGCCTTCGCGGCCCAGGCGCGCTTCACCAGCGACGTCTCCCACGAGATCCGCTCCCCCCTCACCGCCCTGCGCGGCCAGATCGAGGTGGCGCTGCGCAAGGAGCGCGGCGCGACCGAGTACCAGCAGGTCCTGCGCGAGAGCCTCGAGGAGGTGCTCCGCCTGCAGCGCCTCGCCGAGGACCTCCTCAGCCTCGCCCAGGCCTACGCCGGCGCGTTCGAGGCTCAGCGCGTGCCCATCGCGCTGGGCGACCTGCTCGCCCAATCGGTGGAGCGCCAGCGCGCCGCCGCCGCCAGCAAGGGAGTGAGCGTGCAGCTGCAGGTCACCGCGTCGGCCCGGGTGATCGGTGATCCCGACCTGCTCGGCCGCCTCGTCGAGAACCTGCTCGACAACGCGATCCGCCACAGCGCCACGGGCGGCGCGGTCGAGGTCACGCTGGGCCAGGCGGCCGGGCGTGCAACCGTGGCGGTGCGCGATGCCGGCGAGGGGATCCCGGCCGAGCACCTGCCGCACATCTTCGAGCGCTTCTACCGGGTGGACCGGGCCCGGGCTCGCGCCACGGGCGGGGCCGGCCTGGGCCTCGCCATCGCGCAGCAGATCGCGCTCCTCCACGACGGTGACCTCCGGGTTCAGAGTACCGTGGGCGCGGGCTGCGTCTTCATCGTCGCGCTCCCCCTGGCGGCGGCCTGAGCGCAGCGCGGCCCGGCGGGCTCATGGGCGCCTACTGGCAGGTCGGCGTCACGAAGGCGTTGTCGAGGAGCTGCGAGCGCACGTTGCCGGCCCCGCCGAAGTCGACGTCGGCCCAGGGATCGAAGTGCATCAGCTCGGCCGCGGTCCAGCCGTTCGCCGCGGTGATGAAGCCCCCGGTGGTGAGATCGCTGCCGAGCGGGTGATCGGGCTCGCCGACGTTGACCAGCGGCGGCTCCACCGGCGTCGGCCGCAGCGCGCACCAGTTGGAGAGGAAGCAGCTGCCGCCGCAGGCCGCCCCGAAGAGACCCCCGACCAGCACCACCACCACCGCCGCGCGCACCATCATCCGGGACCAGCCTCCAGCGTACCACGACCACGGGCCGACACGAACCCCCCCGGGGGACGCCGCGCGGGAGCTTGCACCCCTGCCGCACGCCGCGCTACTCATGGCCTCGACGTGCCCGCCCTCGCCCCTGCCCTCGTCACTCGCGCCGCGACCGCTCGCGGCATCGCGTGCCTCGGCCTCTCGGCGGTCCTCTTCGGCGGCATGTCGCTCCTGACCAAGCTGGCCGGGGCCCGGGTGCCGGGACCGGAGATCGCGGCCGTGCGCTTCGCCCTGGGCCTGGTGCTGACGCTGCTCCTCGCCGGCGCGGGCGTCGTCACCGTGCGGGCGCCGCGGCCGCACCTCCCGCTCCTTCTCGTGCGCGGCTTCTGCGGCGGGGTGGCCGTGATCCTCTTCTTCACCGCCATCACCCACGGCAACGTGGGCACGGCCACGCTGCTGAACTTCACCTCGCCGGTGTTCACGGCGCTGTTCGCCTGGCTCTTCCTGCGCGAGCGCCTGTCGCCGTGGGTGGGCTGCGCCTTCGCCCTCGCGGGCGGGGGCGTGACCCTGGTGTGGCGCGGCACCCACGCCGGGCAGGTGAGCCTGCTCGGCTGGCAGAGCCTGGGGCTGCTCTCGGCGGTGCTGGCGGGCGCGGCCGTGACCGCCATCCGCGGCCTGCGGCGCCGCGAGGCGGTCAGCGCCTGGACGGTGTTCCTCTTCTTCAACGCCGCGGGGCTCGCGTGCAGCGCGCCGGTCGCGGCGGCCGGCTTCGTCTGGCCCGGCGCGCGCGAGTGGGGCCTGCTCCTCGCCCTCTCCGCGCTCTCCATCGCCGGGCAGCTGCTCTTCACCTGGTCGCTGGCCTGGGTGCAGGCCGCCGTCTCCGGCATCATCCAGCAGGTCACGGTGGTCGTGGCGTTCGCGCTCGGCGGCGTGGTGCTGCACGAGCCGCTGGGCGGGCTGCAGTTCCTGGGCGCCGGCCTGACCATGGCCGGCGCCGCGTGGGCCGCCCGCCTGATCCGTCCGGGCGCGGTGGACTGAGAGGCCGTGAGGCTTTCAGCCTCACGGCCTCTCACCCGTAACCGTCGCGTTGAGCTCGACCTGCGCGGTTGGCGAGAGGGGCCGGGAGCCGAAGCATCCGGCGGTGCCGGTCTGGACGGTGGGTGTCTTGGTGCCGGGTTTCCTCCTCGGGCTTTTGGGGCGAGGCGCGATGCGGGGTTAGGTCATCGCCGCCGCGCTCACCGCGGTGAGTGCCACTATCCGTAGTAGGTTGTGGGCCAGCGCGTACCACAGCAGCACCGCCAGCACCTTGGTCCGGCCGCGGACCCGCAGCCGCTGCAGACCGCGTTCCCGCGCCAGCGCGTTCACGCACTCGGCCGTGGCCGCCCGCTCCTTAGTACCTTGATCCATAAATACGATGACGTATAGTTGCTGGCGCAACCCGCAGCGTTCTGGCATCATGTCTCTCGGGAGGTCCCTATGCCTCGCGAGAGTCCATTCGTTGTCGCGCTCTCTGCGGAAGAGCGGCGAGCGCTG
>JACRCY010000279.1 GCA_016218785.1 Deltaproteobacteria bacterium | reverse complement strand
TTTTCGGCCTTCGGCCGGCCGCGCCGGAAGAGTCTCCGACGGAGGGCCCGGACCGCCTTCTGCCGCTCGCCAGCCGAGGAGGCGCTACTTGTCCAGAGGGTTCACGCGGTTACCGGGGACAACCGAGCCGTGACGCTATATTGCAGGACATTGTGCGCCAGCGGGTTCGAGATGGCGTGCTGCTGCGCCTCATCGGGAAGTGGCTCAACGCGGGGGTGATGGAGGATGGGGCCCTGTCGTACCCGATGATCGTCTCACACTGCGCCTCCCGAGGAACTCTGTTGCTGGTTGGTCAAAACAGCTTGCTCTGCGTGCCACAGGTAGCCGCAGCCACGTCGATCTTCCAGTACTGCCGCTTGCCGACCTTGACCCGCACCGCCGTCAACTTGGAGCGCTTTACCAAGTAGGCCACCTGCTGCTTGGGCAGCCCCAACTGCTTGGCCGCCTCGGTCAGGCCCACCCAGCCCGGCGGCGCCTCGCCACCGGTCAGCTTCTTGCGTAGCTCGTCGGTCAGCACGATCTTCCACGGCGCGCCTGGAGCGAGCTGGCGTCCCGGCAGGATGCCGTCGCGGAGCCAGTGGTGGATCGTCTCCGACGCAACTCCCAACTCGGCGGCAGCCTGGTCGGCCGTGAACGGACCCTCCTTCGGATCGCGGGCTCGCCGCAGCGGATGAACCGGGATGTCGTTGCGGTTGCGCAGCTGTGCCACCTTGTGCGCCGTGAAGGGATTGCCTTCTCCGGTGCGCCGTCCTTGCTTGCCCAAGACGCACGCGATCTGCGCGTCGTCGAATTCAGCGGCGAGTGTCCGCACCAACTCGACCGTGTCCTTGGGGGTCGCCGTGACCGGCAGGTCGCCGCGCTTGCGACGCCGCACCTCGCGCTCCGTGACCGCGCCACCCGTCCACACGATCTTGACCGCGTAGTACTCGGCCTCCGTGCGCAGCTGCACCTCCTCGATCGCGGCACGCAGCAACTGCTTGCGGTCCTGGTTCGTCGTCGTGGCGGCGTGCCAGACCGCCTCGAGGTCCTGCGCCAAGCGCGTCGCGCGCGCCCGCTCGTGCTCGCTCAGCGGTCGGATCTGTTCGCGCCGGCTGTGTGCCTGTGTCTTCAGCTCCTCCACCCGTGCCAAGGCCGCATTCCAGCGCTCCTCCAGCGTCCGCACCACCAGCCGGTTCTCCGGCTCGACGGCGTCGTACTGCCGCGCCGCGCGCTCTGCTTCATACTCGGCCTGCTCGATCTGATGACGCCACAGCGTCTCGGCTGCCGCCTCCTCTTGTTCCAGCTCCTCGACCGCAAGCCGCGCCGCCTCATCGGCCGCCCCGGCGCTCACCGATAGGAAAGCTGAGACGACCACGTCGTTGATCTGCTTGCCGCCGATCACCTGGCAGTCGGGGGCGCCGTTGGTCCGACGTAGCGCCGAGCAGCGATACTGCAATGTGCGCTTCGCGCTCGGCGATGAGCGCGAGCCGCCGTAGCTCACGCTCATGGAGCGACCGCAGCGGCCACACCGCACCAACCCTTGCAGCAGTGCCCAGCCCTCTCGCACCGGACCCTGCGCTTCCTCATGCTCGACGCGTTTCATCTGCTGGTTGCCTCGTATCCGCTCCTGGTTCTGCTCATACTGCGCCCACGAGATATACCCCTCGTGATGGTCGTGTAGAAGCACCGGCCATTCGTGCTGAGGCACCGCGACCTGCCGGATCCGCAGCGTGCGTGGGTCCGTCGCGTCGAGCTCGCGCACCCGCTTGCTCCGCCCGAACACGTAGGCGCCCGCATAGATCGGATGATGGAGGACGAACAGGAACATGCGGTAGACCGGCGCGAGCCACACGATCGGACGGCTGCGCAGCTCGACGCGGCGGACAGGAAACGTCAGACCTTGCTCCGTCCACCACGTGCACACACGCTTGGCGCTGCCCAACTCGTCGAGCTTGACGAACACCGTGTGGATGGCGTCACGCACCGCTTCATCGCTGCTCATCACCAAGTGGTCGAGGTCATCGATGTCATAACCGGCCGGCGGGTAGACCAGAAACTCGCCACGCTGCGCCTTGTTCATGCGCCACGCCATCATGCGATGGATCGACGTGTCGAGCTCCATCTCGCTCATCTGGCCGCGCAGGCCCAGCACCATGCGGTCGGTGGCGTTGCCCGGGTCGTAGATCCCGTGCTCGTCGGCGATCAAGGTGCCGGTGTAGCGGGTCATGTAGATGAGGTTGTGCCAGTCGGGGCTGTTGCGCGCGAGGCGTGAGGCCTCCAGGCTCATCACGATGCCCACCTCACCGAGACCGACGGCGGTGACCAGCCGGCCGAACCCGCTGCGGTTGTTGGCGGTCGAGCCGCTCTTGCCCTGGTCCTCGTCAACGACGACGACGCGCTCGCGCGGCCAGCCGAGCTCGAGGGCATACTCGGTGAGGTTGTACTGGCGGCGTTGACTCTCGCGGTTGTTCTCCACCTGATAGTACGTCGACTGCCGCACGTACACGTAGGCTTTGCGCTCGAGATGCTCGGCCTGGACCTTGGTGCTCAACGCTTCAGCATGCATGGTTCATTTCGTCCTTGCTGTTCGACACCTGAGGTTACGATCTTGGCGGCGCGGATGCACAGGCGTGCATAGACACGCGCGACGCTCGTCCTGCTCTGGGGCGGCAGCGCCGCCCACAGCCGCGCGCGCTCGCTCTGGTCCTCGAGCCGCAACAGGAGTTGATCGGTGCGCATCGTGCGCCTCCTTTGGGTAGGGTACGCATCGATCTCGCTCGCTCGACGTCATGGATGCAAGGCCTCGCCGCGGCCAACGAACGCTTCGACCAGCACGACGAGCCGGCGCAAGGAATGGATGGTGAAGAAGCCATCACGGCGTCTCCCATCGGACGGCATCACGCCGTCGGCATCCGTCCAGCGCCGCGGCGCGCGCATCGACGTGCCGTCAGCCAGGCGGATCGTGATCCGCTCGTTGCCTCCCCTCAGCACCTCGAACGTTTGGCCGTACAGCGGATGGTGCGGTCGGATGATGGTGACGCGCTCCGGAGCATTTCGAAGGTGGTACTTAGTACGTGACAGTCGTCCCTCGTTCTAGACGACCGCAGACTAGGAACGCCTCCAGCTCCTTGCGAACGTGGCGCGGCAGGCCGCTGCCGTACGGGCTCGCCGCCGCGAGGTCGGACTCGAGCCCATCGAGCTCCTCGGCCACGAGGCGATACAAGAGACTCGCCTCGGGCTCCCGGCGACGGTAGGAGCCGGAGGGCAGGAAGGTGGCGCCCGCGCGGGGCGCGGCGTGCGCTGGAGCGAGGTCCACGACGCCGGGGTGTGCGCGTGGCGTGCCAAGGGGCCGGCGGCGTGGTTTCCGGCGGTTGGTAGGGAGCGCGCGCCGCGTGGCCGGCCGGCAGGCCGGACGCGTCCGGGAATCCGGACACGCGGCAGAGGACCCGGGCGGGCGATGTCGCTAGGTGCGGCCCGGCCTGGCGGCGGCGGTCTTGTTGCCGCGTATCTACCGCGAGGAAGGTCTGCCGCTCGGCCCGACTTGGGACCAGGTCGCCCGCATGCTCGTCGAGACGGCGGGGGACGAGCCGGTGCAGATACGGGACCACGCCATCCTCCGGCTGCTTTCCGTCTACGGCCTGCGCTCGGGCGAGGTGCGCCGGCTGACGCTTGAGGATCTCGACTGGCAGCGGGAGCGGATCCGGATCGTGCGGTCGAAGACCGCGCGCGTCGAGACGCTGCCGCTCGAGCCCACCGGCACTTCGAGGTGACGGGCAGGCTGCGCGCGCTCGCCCGGGAGCTCGGCCTCGGCGGCGACCTCGAGCGGGCGCGCGCCGAGATCGGCGCCTGGCTCGACGGCCCGCTCGACCGCTACCAGCTGCCCGCCGGCACCGCCGGCGTGGCCGGGGTCCGCGCGCTCGCCCAGTGGGTGCTCGACTTCCCCCGCGATGGCCACGACCAGGGCTTCCCCTTCGACCTCCCCTGGCTCGACCTCTATCCTCGCTGCCACCGCACCTGTCGTGCCGTCGACGCCTTCTTGCGCTCGCCCGGCGACGACCGCCAGATCGGCAAGCTGCTGGTGCGGCTGCAGCACCTCCTGGACCCGGTCCGCAGCCAACTGCCGTTTCGCCGGCCGGTGGCGATCCTCACGACGCGCGCGCGCCTCTTTGCCGAGTTGCGCACGGTCATGCGCCTGCGGGCCAAGCCGGTGCCGCCGTCGTCACTGGACGCCGACACCCCGCAGACGCTGCGGGACATCGAGGCGGCGCTGGAGGACCTGGCGCAGTCCCTGCGCGCGCGCCGCCCGCAGCGCGGCCCGGCCCAGGACACCCGTGCGGCCATCGACCTGATCCTCGCGCATCTCGACCGCCACGGCGCCTCGCTGTCCGGCCACGAAATCGCGCTGCCACCGTCGGTCGGCGGCGGCACCCGCCTGGTGGACCGCACCAACAACCTGCTCGAAGGCTTCTTTCACGCGCTCAAGCACGGCGAGCGCCGGCGCAGCGGTCGCCAGATCCTCACCCAGGACCTCGAGCGCCTGCCCGCGGCCGCGGCGCTCGCCTGCAACCTGACCCGGCCCGACTACGTCAAGATCGTCTGCGGGAGCCTCGAGGAGCTACCACGGGCCTTCGCCCAACTCGACCACGAGGACCGGCGGCGGTCGCTACCCGCTCGGCTTCGCGCCGCCCAGGCCGACGTCGAGGAACGCGACGTGGTCAGCGCCTCGCTGCCCGCGGCGGACCGTGAGCTCGTCCGCGCTGCGACCCTACAGGAACGCGTGCTCCTCGCCGCTCGCAGTCGGGCGCCGCGCTTCGCGGTCAGCCCGTAGGCCCCCACAGGTGGCACAATTGGGACTGGGCAACCGTCGTTTGACGCCGTAGAAGCGCACCTTGGGCGCTTGCTCCACGAGTACGTCAGCTACCATCACCTCGACCGGACGCACTGCGCTCTCGCCAGGCAGACGCCGGCGGGACGACCTGTCGAGTGTCGGCCGGCGCCGCGCGCGCAGCTCGTCGCGCTCCCCCGCCTCGGCGGGCTGCATCACCGCTACACGTGGCGGGAAGCGGCGTAGCTCGCACTCGCGTCCCCGGGGCTTCCGCCCGCGGTCACGACGCGCCGCGACGCGATCGCCGTGTGCGCGGGGGCCCCGGGAGCGCGCACGTGCGGACCCGGGGAGGGCGCGGGCGTGCAGCGCGCTGGTGAGATCACTGCGGATCCGTCGCGGGCCAGGGGCGGGGTCGGGACCGGCGACAGCCCCGGCGGCGAGCCACGGCCTTGATAGGTAGCCCGCGCCGCTACTGCACCGGCCGCACGTTCGGCGTCTCGGTGCCGGCGGCGAGCCAGGCCTCGTTGAAGTGCACCCAGCCGATGGTCTCGCGGTTGTGCGTGTACGACACCCAGATGGTGCCGTCGATGCGGCTCTGCGTAACCGAGGGGTAGGCGTAGCTGCAGGCGCCCGCGGCCTCGCACTCGTCGTTCAGGGTGCGCAGCGCGACGAAGCTCTGTCCCTCGTCGGTGGACAGGGCCGCGGTCAGCGGGAAGCGGTCGTCGGGGTCGTTGTTGAAGACGACCACGACGTGTCCGTCGAGGAGCATGGTCCACTGGATCGAGGTGCCGCTGTTGGGGAGGTCGGTCGGCTCGCTCCGGTCCCAGGTGCGCCCCTGGTCGTGGCTCACCATCCGCTGGATGCGCCGGGCCCCGGTGCCGTCGCGCATGATGGCCACGACGTCGCCGTTCTGCCGCTGGATCAGCGACGGCTGGATCTGCGAGGGGTGCTCGAAGTAGTAGGCGCCGGGGTTGTCGAGGACCTGCTCCTGCCACGTGGCGAAGTCGTCGTTCGAGTACATGAAGACCGGTACCGCCAGGCACTCGTGGTAGAGGGGGAGCACCAGGTCGCCGCCGCGCAGACGGAGCGGGGGGTAGCGGACCATCCAGCAGTACTCCTCGCGCATCACGACGGGCGCGCCCCAGGTGGCGCCGGCGTCGGTCGAGCGGAGCATGCGGATCCTCGACTCGTCCCACATGTCCGCGCCGAAGATGGTCACGAAGAAGGCCAGCAGCGAGCCGTCGCCCGCCACCCACAGCGCGACGTTCCCCTCGGCGAGGCCGGGGTCGTCGTAGAGGACCTCGGGCGCGGTCCACTCGGCCGCGCCCGGCGCGAGGCGCGACCAGACCAGGCGCGAGTCGTGCGACTTCTCGGCCTCGCCGTGGAACCAGGCCACGGCCACGGTGCCGTCGGGCAGCTCCGCGAGGTGGGAGCCGTGGTGGTTGCACTCGTTCTGCGGCACGCCCGTGGACTCCGGGACGCAGGGGAGGGAGCTGGGCGGCAGGACGAGCCCCCGCTCCATGAACGGCGTCTGCTCCTCGGGCGGGAAGACCTCGGCCTTCTCGCTGCTGCATGCCCCCACGACCAGCAGCAGCACGCAGCTCGTCGCCCTCGTCACCATGGCCATGGGCCCCTCCAGGTCCGTTCCAGCCCGAGGCTCAGCGCGTTGCCGCCTCATGCTCCACCTCTATCACGAGCGGCGCGGCGGCCGTGGCCGTGGTGGCGCCCAGCTGCACGCGCGTCTCGCCGAAGGGCGCCCAGACCCACCAGGCGTCCGCGGGCCGCGGCGCGCCGTTCACGCTCACCGAGCGCACGGTCGCGGCCGGGAGCGGCACCTCGACATACAGGGTGAGGGTGCCTCCGGTGGTGGGCGTGACCGTCACACGGCGCACCCCCTTGACCTGCTCCACGACGAGGTCGAGCCGGTCGGCGCCGGCGCGCAGGCCGGTCCAGCGCATGCTCGGCCAGCCGTTGGGCAGGCGGGGCGCCAGGCGGTGGTGACCGGCGATCATGTCGGGCTCGAACCCCGCGAGGTAGACGACGAGCGCGTCCAGGTTGATGCCGCCCTCCCAGGGGCGGTAGCGGGCGGTCATGTCGCCGATGCCGCCCGCGGGGTTGTAGAGCACCTGCAGCGCCGAGTGGTCGTCGTGGATCTGGTACTCGGCGTAGTTGCCGGACGGCGACGCGGCGCGCCCCAGGAGGTTGAACGCGGCCTCGGCCCGCGGGTGGTCCACCAGTGCGAGGCTGTACAGCGAGAAGCCCGGCACCATGCCGGTGTAGACGCCCTCGACCACGTCGAGGCCGAGGAACTTCTGGTAGCTCGGGTCGAGTGCCGACTGAACGGAGCCGTCGTCGCGGCCGAGGCGGCCGACGACGGTCGCGACGTTCTGCTGCTGGCGGGGGTCGTCGGGCGAGCTGTAGCCTACCCAGAGGGGCGCCAGCGACACGTCCTCGAACGGGGGCGGCAGGGGGTCGGGCGCGGCGCGGTCGCGGAACGGCGCGTACGAGCCGCCCCCGGAGACGCCGTCCGAGTCACCCGGGCTCCAGTAGACCGCCTCGGCCGCCGCGCGCACGAGGTCGGCCCGCTCGCGCAGGGCCGCCTCGTCGGCGGGGCGGCTCAGCACCGAGGCCAGGAGCGCCAGGGCGTTCGCCGCGGCCACGTAGAGGAAGGAGGAGTTGGCCGAGGTGCAGCACGCCACGAAGTCGTGCTCCAGGTCGAGGCCGAGGCTGGCGGCCAGGGCCGCGCGGTACGTCTCGTCGCCGCTGAAGCCCTGGAGGCCGTCCTGGTCCACGTTCTGCGCGAGCACCGCGCGCTTCAGGAACTCGTACTGGGCCTCCACCAGGGACGCGTCGCCGGTGGCCTGGTGGTACCAGAGGGCCATGAGGGGCAGGTGGCTCGGCCCCTCGGCGGACGTGCGCCCCTCCATGGGCGGCAGGGCGGCCCAGTCGGGCTCGGCAGGCGGCGGATCGGGCGCGTAGTCGAGGCGCAGGGCGTTGGCGATGTCGCCGCGCATGACCGCGGCCAGGTGCAGGTAGTCGAGCATGGCCCGGGCCTCCTCGTGGAGGCCCATGCGGAGGAAGAAGCGCACCGCCCCGGCGGTGTCGCGCAGCCACATGAGGGAGTAGCGGGACATGGGCGACACGCCGCCCAGCCAGGTCTGCTGGGTGCGGACCGTGACCACCATGCCCTCGAGCAGGTCGTCGACCCGGGGGTCGGGCGACTCGAGGCGCGCGGCCCGCCCGAGGAAGGTGCCCCAGGCGTCGCGGGTGGCCGCGAGGAGCGCGTCGACGGTCGTCCCGCGCAGGGCCGTGACCGTCTCCTCCTCCTGCGCGGCGTCGGTCGCGGTGACCCACGCGAGCACCACCACCTGCTCGGCGCCCGGGGCGAGGTCGCCGAGGGCCACCGCCGCCGGGTCGGACACGGCCTCGGGCTGCAGCGCGACCAGGCTCCGCTGG
>JACRCY010000280.1 GCA_016218785.1 Deltaproteobacteria bacterium | reverse complement strand
CTCGGCGCCGGCCGCGGCCGCGGTGACGGCGACGGCCCGCAGGAGGTCGGCGCGATGGCGCGCGGCGCCGGCGTTCGCCAGTTGACCGACCGCGAGCGCCAGCGCCGCGCTCCCGGGACGGTCCCGGAGCGCCTCCGCCACGGCGTTGCGCAGGTCGTCGGGGGCCCCGGGGAGGCTGCCGAGCAGCGCTCGGGCGGCCGCCTCGCCCCCGATCCGCCCCAGCTGCGCCGCGACCCGGACACGCAGGCCGGGTGGGGCGCCAGCGTCGGCGAGGATCTCGGCGAGCGCCGGGACGGCGGCGGCGCCCAGCCGGTGAAGCGCCCGCGCGGCGGCGCGGTGCTCGCGCTCGCCGGCGTCGAGCGCCCGCCCGAGAGCGCCGGCCGCGGCCGGAGTGGCGACCTCGGCGAGGGTCTCGACCACCAGCGCCCGGCCCGCGCCCGATGCGCTCCCGAGCGCGGCGAGGAGGGGCCGCTCCGCCGCAGCGCCTTGTTGCGCCACCAGCCGCCGCACCGCCTCGCCGCCTGCGCCCGAGGCGAGGTCGGTGACGAGCCGGTCGATGATCTCGGGCAGGCGGACGCCGAAATCGGCCTCGGAGTAGACCGTCAGCTCCGCCACCGCCACCCGGCCCCCCGTGGGCGTCGCCGCCGCCCGGCCGGGGAAGGTGGACTCGACGAGCATGGTGACGCAGCCGGTCGCCACGGGTCCGGGCAGCACGACCCAATAGGCGACACCGTGGCCGCCGGGCCCCGCGACCTCCTGCGGGAAGTCGACCCCGACCACCGTGGCGCGGTCGAAGATCAGCAGGGCGCGGTGCAGCCGGTCGTAGTGCCGGTACGCCGCGGCGCTGTGGCCGTGGCCGGGGACGATGCGCAGGGCCTTCACGCGGAACGGGCCGGGTGAGCCGCGCAGGGTCACGAACTGGCCCCGGCCGCCCCGCGCGGCGCCCTCGACCCACGCGGTCTCCAGCTTGCCGTCGGTGAGCCCGAGCGGCGGCGCGAGGTTCGCCGCGCTCCCCTCGTCGTTGACGACCGAGGAAGCTCCGCTGACGAAGAAGCGCGACAGCGGCGGCCCGCTGGGCGCCCCCGCCGGCGGCTGCCGCTGCGCCGTTACCCGCCGTGGCGCCGGCGGCGGCGCGGCGGGGCCCTGCGGCGCGAATCGGCCGGCCTTGAAGTCGTAGACCTGCGGGTAGAGGAACGTGGGGGCCCCGTCGCAGCGCGTGACGTGAGTGGCGCGCTGGAAGCGGAGCACCGCCTCCGCGCTCACCGCGAGATGTCGGCTCCACTCGGCGTCGCGACCCACCGGGCCGACGCGATCCGCGCAGATCTCGCGGAAGGGCCGGCCCCCCAGGACGATGACCTCCTCGGCGCCGGCCGGCTTCGCGAGCGGCACCCGCGCCTCGACCACGGGGACGGGCTGCTCGGTGCCGCCCGGGCGCACCTGGTGCACGTGCAGCCTGGCCTTCCCGGGTGGGGCGGCCGGCATCTTCCGCTCGTACAGGCGCGCGCCCGAGGCGGCGACCACGGTGAGCTGCCCGCCGGGCGTGAGGGTGCACGTATCGGGCGCGCCGTCGCCGTCGAGGTCGGGCCGGACCGCGAGGGTGCCGGGGGGCAGGGCCGGCTTCCCGGGAGGCGCAGCCGGCGCGGCGCCGGCATGCGCCGGGGCGAGGGCCCGGACGAGGGCCACCGTGAGGACGGTGACGCGCCGCATGGCCGGCCGCGACGAGGCTAGCTGCCGGCGTCTTCCGCCGCGGCCTGGGCCGCGACGGCGACGATCCTGCTCGCGGCGGCCTTCGCCTTGGGGCGCACCGCCTCTATTGCCCCCTCGAGCTCCCCCTTGTCGAGGAAGAGCCCCTTGCACTTGGTGCAGTAGTCCACGTGGATCTTGCCCAGCACCACCTCCTTCAGCTGACCGGGGCAGGCCGGGCAGGGGACCTTGGTGTCGGTGGGCACGGGCGGTGGGCCGGCCGCACCCTGGAGCAGCGCCTTCAGCGGCTTGACCTCGTGGTCGGGCAGCACGGCGAGCTTCGCCACCTCGCCGTAGTCGAGCCACAACCCCCCGCACTTCGGGCACAGGTCGACCTCGACGTCACCCACCATCGACTTGTCGAGGATCGAGGTGCACTTCACGCAGCAGAGAAGCATACGGTCCTCCGTCGCACGGACGAGCGATCCTAGCACATCGAGGCGAGGTCGACATCTGGTATACTCCGTCGACGAGCACGATGAGTGCCCCGGGCGACGACTACCAGCTCTTCGAGGCCAGGCTCGGCTACCGCTTCCGCGACCGGCGGCTGCTCGAGATGGCGCTCACCCACAAGTCGTACCTCAACGAGAACCCGTCCCCTGCGCGCGAGGACAACGAGCGGCTCGAGTTCCTCGGCGACGCCGTCCTCAACCTGACCGTCGGGCACCTCCTCATGGAGGGCCAGCCGCTCCGCGCCGAGGGGGAGCTCTCGCGCAGCCGCGCGCTGGTGGTGAACGAGGCCGGCCTCGCCCGGGTGGCCGAGGCGCTGGCCCTGGGCGACTGGCTCTTCCTCGGCAAGGGGGAGGAGCAGACCGGAGGACGCCGCAAGCCGTCGCTCCTGGCCGACGCCTGCGAGGCGGTGATGGCCGCGGTCTACCTCGACGGCGGCTACGACGTCGTCTTGCGCGTGGTGCGGCAGCTCTTCGAGCCGCGGCTGCGGGAGGCGCGTGACCCCGCCAACGCGGACTTCAAGACGCGCCTCCAGGAGCGAGCGCAGGGACGGCTGCGCTGCTCGCCGCGCTACAGCGTCGTCTCGGAGAACGGGCCCGACCACGACAAGGTCTTCGAGGTCGCCCTCTCGTTGGACGGACGCGAGGTCGCGCGCGGTCGCGGCCGCAGCAAGAAGGAGGCCGAGCAGCGCGCCGCCGCTCAGGCGCTCCAGGTGCTCGACGACGAGGATTCCAGGCCACCGGGAGACGGCGGCGCGGAGTAGCGGGCGGGCGGGCTACTTGGCGGTGGCGGGCGGCTTGAGGGGCATGGGCGGCTTGAGGGGCATGGGCCCCTTGAGGGGCATGGGCCCCTTGAGGGGCATGGGCCCCTTGAGGGGCATGGGCGCCGGCATGCCGGCCTTCCCGGGCACCCCGTGGTGCTGGACCTTGACCGGCGGGATCGGCGTGCCCGGCCTGTGGGGCGGCGTGACTCCCGCTTCGCTCTTCTTGAGGTCGTCCGGCTTCTTGAGGAAGCGCTCGGCCGCGTACTTCTTGAGCACGTAAACCTCCGGCGAGCCCACCTTCTGCACCGGGTAGTCCTGCTCCTTGAGCGCGCCGAACTTGAGCGTGAAAGAGGTCTTGTCCTTCAGCTTCACGGTCACGCTCCCCGCCGGCTTCGCCATGCCTTCCCTGGCGAACGCCTCGTCGGCGAAACCGTAGGCCTTCAGGTTGGTGAAGCCGGAGACGACGGCCTTGGCCTTGTTCGGATCGAGGACGAGGTCGGCCGGCACGGTCGCCTTCCACTCCTCGCCGGCGCGCTGCAGCTCGACCTTCTTGTCGGCGAACTCGATGTGGACGCTCGCGATCTGCTCGGGCTTCACGTCCACGATGCTCTTGTCCCGGAAGTCGATCGGCTTCTTGTTGACGCGCTCGATCGAGTACTTGGAGATCAGGAACACCTGGTCGCGATCCGGGACCTTCACGTGGTACTGGTCCCCCTTGGCCTTGCCGACCATCACCTTCTTGGCCGCGCCGCCCTTGAGGACCACCGTCGCGGTGGCGGTCGGCTGGTCGAGGCCGCTCTCCTCGGGCTTCACGCCGTCGGCGAAGTCGAAGGCGCGCAGCGACATCATGGTCGACATGATGCCGGCGGGCACGCCGTCGTCCGGCTTCTCGATCTTCACGGGCGACTCGAGGATCGTCCACTTGTCGGGCTTGCCCGCCTCGCCCGCCTCGCGCTTGCAGGCGACCTTGCCCGCCGCGGTCTCGAGCTCGACCTTCTCGACCTCGTCGCGCTTGAAGGTGATGACCTCGTGGTCGCGCCAGTTCTTGGTCTCCTTGCCGAAGACGAACTTGAGCGAGCCCACCGCGCGCCAGACTTCGTTCTTGCCGCTGCAGCGGAACATGGTCATCCCGCCGGCGATCTTGCCGATGAGGAAGTCGGCCAGCACCGCGGCGCCCTTCTTCACCACGATGCGCACCCCCTTCTCGTCGTTCACCTCGAAGTCGGGGTGCTTCTCGGGCCGGTCGGTGACGGTCCCGTCGAAGGCGAGCGTCTCGATCTTCTCGAGCGCCGTCTTCACCGCCGCCGCGTCGGCGGGGTAGCTCACCGGGGCGGTGACCGCCCAGGTCTCGCCCGTCTTCTTGAGCGTCGTGGTCTGCTTGTTCATCGTGACTTCGAGCCCGTCGATCTCCGCGGCCTTCATGGCCGGGATCGCGCGCGGCCGCTCCCCTTTGCGGTCCCCCGCCGGGCGGAGGGCGACCTTGGCGCCGATGACGCCCGCGAGGAGGAGGACGAAGAGCACGAGCATGATGCTGGTTTTCTTGTCCATCGTAGTTCTTCCTATTGAGCAGTTGAACGCCTGGGGTCCAACGTTGAACCTTCAACCTTCGAGGGACGCCGCCGCCTTGCTCCGCCGGCTCTTCCGCAGGCGCCAACGAACGACGCCGTAGCCGATGAACCCGAGGGGCAGGATCACGTTGTTGGCCAGGCGCGCCACGAGCGGCCCCCACTCCTTCTTGCTCGTGAGGAGCCGCGTGGTCACCTGCTTGGAGCGCAGCGGCACCAGCGTCTCGTCCTCGGCCATCCAGTCGATAGCGTTGATGATGAACGAGATGTTCTTGCCGTACCCCGGCACGAACTGGGGGGCCTGCAGGAAGATGCGGGCGTAGTCGTCGCTGGCCAGGTCCGAGTCGCCGACGACCAGCAGGCGCACCTCCTTCTGGCTCTCCTTGAGCGGGCCGGCGGTGTCGGCGGCGGAGGCGAGCGGCGCGGCCGCCGGCGCCCCGGGCGCGCCCTCGGGCGCGGGCTGGTTCGCGTAGGCGCTCTTGAGGCGCCCTTGGAACGCGTAGCCGAACGTGAAGGGCCCGACGGCGGCGGTCTCCTTGGGCGGGTTCGACGGATCGAGCATGAAGAACCCCGTCTGCTTCCAGGAGGCGCTGCTCGAGCGGGCGATGGGGATCACCTTCCCCTCGGGCTTGCCGACCAGGTCGACGGAGCTGGCGAACGGGAAGACCATGATCCCCT
>JACRCY010000288.1 GCA_016218785.1 Deltaproteobacteria bacterium | reverse complement strand
TCATCGGGCTGGGCGCGACCGCGATCTGCGCCGGCGAGCACGCCACCGAGGAGGACCTCGAGGCGGCCAAGCGGATCTTCGACTCGGTCGGCACGACCCTGGTGCTCGACGAGTCGCTCCTCGACGCGGCCACGGGCCTCTCGGGGAGCGGCCCGGCCTACGTCTTCCTGATCATCGAGGCGCTCTCCGACGCCGGCGTGAAGGTCGGGCTGTCGCGCTACGACGCGCAGGCGCTGGCGGCGCAGACGCTGCTCGGCTCGGCCAGGCTCCTCATCGAGACGGGCGAGCACCCGGGGCTGCTGAAGGACATGGTCACGTCGCCGGGGGGCACGGCCATCGCGGGGCTCCACACGCTCGAGGCCGGCGGGTTGCGCACCACGCTCATCAACGCCGTCGAGTCGGCCACCAACCGCTCGCGCGAGCTGGGCGAGGCCATGCTCGCCAGCCAGGGCGGCACGAAGCGGTAGCGCCGCGGCGCTTGCCGCCCGCCGCGCGCCGGCGCAGAATCCGCCCATGAGTCGCGTCCCCCTCCCCCGGTGGGTCCTGCCGGTCCTCCTCGGTGCCTGCGCCGCCTGCGGCAAGAACCCCGTCATCAGCCTCGAGATCGTGACGCCCACCGGCGAGGACACGGTCGCCGGCGCGACCCGCCTGCGGGTCCGCAACGCGACGCCCGCCACGGAGAATGAGATCTCGCTCGTCGGCGGCGCCGAGATCACCCTCGATCTCTCCGACGTGACCGCGGGCGGCGACTCCACCACCGTCACCGTCGACGCGCTCGACGACGCCGGCACTGTCCTGGCCCACGGGTCCACACCGCCGTTCAACCTGCTGCCGGCCGAGAGCTTCCTCCGCATCTACGTCGGGCGGACCGGCGCCGTCGGCGAGGCCCCCGGCGCGCTGGCGGCCGGACGCACCGACGTCGGCCTGGCCACGATGGCCGGCCTGGGCGCGCTCATCGTGGGGGGTGCAGACGCGAGCGGCGCCCCCGTGGCCGTCACGACCGTCTACAACGAGTACCTCCATCAGGTCGCGCAGGCCGCCGACATCGGCGCCGCCCGCGCCGGGGTCACGGTGTTCGAGGCCTCCGACTCGGTGGTGGTGGCGTTCGGCGGGCGCACCGCAGGCGGCGTGAGCTCGTTGATGGAGGTGTTCGACCCGTGGCAGGGGTACACGGGCGTGTGGGTCGCCTACTCGGCCGAGGGGGTGGCCAGCCTCGCCCGCGCCTTCGCCCCGGCGGCGGTGCTCACGGACGGCGTCCTGTGCGCAGGCGGCACGGACGGGGCCGATGCCCCCCTCGCCTCCGCGGTCACGATGGTGGCGGGGGACGCGCCGCTGGCGACGGCGCTCACGTCGCCCCTCGCGGCGGCCCGCGCCGGGCACACCGTCACGCCCCAGCTCGACGGCGGCGCGGCCCTGATCTACGGCGGCGCGGTGGCGACCGACGCCCCGGTCGCGGAGCGCTACTCGCCCGGGACGCAGACCTTCACCCCTCTCGACCTGGACGCCGCGCTGATGCGCTCACGGCACTCCGCCACCCTCCTCGGCGACGGCCGCGTCGCCATCATCGGCGGCGTCGACGCGGCGGGGGCGGCCCGGGCCGACGTCATCGTCGTGGCCGCCGACGGCACGGCCGCCCTCTACGAGGCCGTCCTCCAGACCCCGCGGGCGCGCCACACCGCCACCCTCGTGGGCGGCGCGATCCTGGTCGCCGGCGGCGCCGACGACGCCGGCACGCTCGCCGACGCGGAGGTCGTGGAGACCACGACCTTCACCGTGGCCGGCACGGCGCCGCTCCGGGGCGCGCGGGCCGGTCACGCGCCGGTGCTGCTGGCGAGCGGGACCGTGCTGATCGCCGGCGGCGTGGACGGGGACGGCGCGCCGCTGGCGCGCCTCGAGCTCTACACGCCGGCGCAGTAGGGCTTCGCCGCGCGAAGGGGGACGGGAACGTCCCCCCTAATCGCTCGACTGCTCCTTGCCCAGGAGCTTGGCGTAGAGGAGCGAGCCGAGCGAGGTGATCATCAACTTCTCGACGCGCGCCTCGATCTCGCGGCGCTGCGACTCGTCCGCGTAGATGAAGCGGATGCCCATGCCCGGCTCGTGCCCTTCCTCGATGCCGGCCGGGGGCGGCTCCCCCTCGCGCACCACCCAGAGCACCTGCCCGCGGATGCTGAGCGGCTCGTCGAGCGACGGCACCGTCAGCCGGAACAGGAACTCGGTGCCGACGTCGAGCGGACGTCGGGTGCGGATGAAGGTCCCGCCCTTGCTGATGTTCTTGGTGTAGTCGGCGAAGAAGGTGTTAAGCTTCTTGTACTCGACCTTGAGCTCGATCGGGGCTCGCGGGTACTGCCGACGCTCGCTGCCGTCCTGAGCCATGGCGATCGATTAAACCCGTGATCCTTCGACCTGTCAAACTGCCGCCGCTGGTCCGGGGGCACGCGCGGAGCGGCCGCGCGCTGGCCTGGGGCGCTGCGCTCGCCCTCCTCGGCGGCGCGCTGTGCTTCGTACCGCTCTTCGACCTGCTCTCCTACGAGTTCGCCTTCGCCATCGGCCTCTGCGCGGCGTTCGGCGCCGCGCACCTCGCGGCGCACCTCGTCGCGCGGGCGCGCGCAACGGCCGAGATCGCGACGCCGTGGCGCCTCTTCGGATGGGCCCTCGCCACCAACCTGGTGCTCCTCCTCCTGGCGCCGCTCCTGCTGGTGACCCTCAACGCGGTGCGGGTGAAGGTCTGCGACTACCGGGGCGGGCTCGCCTTCTACCTGCTGCTGCCGGTCGTGTCGGTCGCCTGCGCCACCGCGGTGGGGGTGGCCGCCGGGCTCGCCGTGCGGCGGCGGGCCCTCGCCACCGGCGCGGCGCTGCTGGTGCTGCTCGCCTCGCTGGACTTCGCGCTCTATCGCTTCTGGGCGGCGCCGCCCATCTTCGCCTACGACCCCTTCGGCGGGTACTTCCCCGGCGCCCTCTACGACGAGGACGTGCGCGTGGAGGCGCCGCTCCTCTGGGCCCGCCTCCAGCACCTGGCCGGGGCGCTGGCGCTCCTCGCCGCGGTCGCCTCGCTCGGGGACCACCACGCGCTGCGGCTGCGCGCCCGGTTCCTCCGCTCCACCGACCGACGGGGCGCCATCGCGGCGTGCTCCGCCGGGCTCCTGGTGGCCACCGTGCTCTACCTGCTGGGCCCGCGCCTCGGCTTCCGCCACGACCAGGGTACCATCGCGCGCGAGCTCGGGGGGCGCCGCGACACCCCGCACTTCACCATCCTCTACCCGAAGGTCGGCGACGCCGCGCGCCACGTGGATCTCCTGGTCGAGGACCACGAGTTCTCCTACGCGCAGCTCGAGCGCACGCTCGGCGTCCGGCCCCCGCGCATCACCTCCTACGTCTTCGCCTCGGCCGACCAGAAGCGCCGCCTGATGGGCGCGGCCCGAGTGCAGGTCGCGAAGCCGTGGCGCCGCGAGATCTACATCCAGGGCGAGCGGTTCCCGCACCCGGTGCTGCGGCACGAGCTGGCGCACGTCTTCGCCGGCGAGTTCGCCGGGGGGGCGTTCCGCGTACCCATGCGCCCCGGCCTCCTCGGCACGGAGCGCCGCCCCCTCGTGAACGTCGGCCTCATCGAAGGGGTCGCCGAGGCCGCGGCGTGGGCCGGCGGCGGACGGCTCACGCCGCACCAGTGGGTCCGTGCCCTCGACCAGCTCGGCCTGCGGCCGCCACTCCGCCAGGTCTTCGGCCTCGGCTTCCTCGCCGACAGCGCGCCGCGCAGCTACACGGTGGCCGGCTCGTTCTGCCGCTGGCTGCTCGACACGCGCGGTCCCGCCTCCCTGCGGGCGGTCTATCGCAGCGGCGGCGATTTCACCGCGGTCTACGGGCGCGGCCTCGCCGCGCTCGAGCGCGAGTGGCTGGAGTGGCTGCGCGGCGTCCCGCTCGAGGTCGAGGATCAGGAGCTGGCCCGCGACCGGTTCCTCCGGCCTGCGATCTTCAAGGTCCCCTGCGCCCACGCGGTGGCGGCTCGGCGGCACAAGGCCGAGGGGCTCTTCCGCGGCGGCGCGCTCAAGGAGGCGGCCCTGCAGCTGCGCGCGGTCTGCCGCGACGACCCGAGCGACCCCGAGGGCCCGCTCGACCTCGCGGTCGCCCTGGGGCACGCCGGCGACCCGGCCGGCGCGCGCCGCACCCTCGACGACCTGCTCGCGCGCAAGCTCCCGGGCGCCACGCGGGCGCGCGTCACGTCGGCGCTGGCCGACCTCCTCATGCGCACCGGCCGCGACGACGAGGCCCGCGCCGCTCTCGACGCGCTCCTCGCGCTGCCGACCGACGAGGCCCTCAAGCGGAGCGCCACGGCCCGGCTGCTGGCGCTCGGCGATCCGCGCCTCGGCGCGGCGCTGCGACCGGCGCTGGTGAGCCCGGAGCCGGCAGGGACCGACGCGGCGCTCCTCCTGCTGCGGCTGCGCGAGGTCGTGGCCGCGGCGCCCCACGACGGGATCGGCCCCTACCTGCTCGGCCGTCAGCTCCTCCTCCGGGGACGGCCGCGGGAGGCGCTGCCGTGGCTGAAGCGGGCCGCCGTCCTCCCCCTGCCCGACCCGCGCTTCCGGCGCGAGAACCAGCGCCTCCTCGGTCACGCGGCCCACCAGGCCGGCGAGGCGGGCCTCGCCGCGTCCACGTTCCGCGACCTCCGCGCCGACGCCACCACGCCCGAGACGCTGCGCCTCGAGGCGGCCGACATGCTCGCCCGTCTCGAGTTCGACCGCGCCTCGGGCCTGGGGCCGCGGGCCAGGTGAGGCGCAGGTCGAGTACCCCGCCACCGCCCTACACCCACCACCGCCTGGACATCTGGCGCGAACGCTGGTAACCCCGCGGCGTGGGGCAGCGGCTGCGCTCGTGGTGCTCGCTGGGTCTCGGCGTGCTCGTGGCGCTCGTCGGCTGCTCGTCGTCCGACTCGCAGCCCGGGGACGCCGGCGCGAACGTCGACGTCACCACGACCGCGGATGCACCCAACGCGAACCTCGACGTCGCCACGACCGCCGACGCGACCGACGCGACGCCGGCCGGCATCACGTGCTCGCAAACGTCGGCCACACCCATCCCGGCTGACGTGACCCAGGCGCTGCTCGTCGTGACGCCGACCTGGACGGCCACGCAGGGCACGCTCGCGCGCCACACCCGGCCACCGGGCGGATCCTGGACCGTCGGCGGCAGCGCCATCCCGGTCGTCGTCGGCGCGGCGGGCCTCGGCTGGGGCCGCGGGCTCCACGGCGGCGGGCCGCCCGCGGGCTGCGCCGGCCCGACGAAGCAGGAGGGCGATCACCGCAGCCCGGCCGGCGGGTTCACGCTCGGTGCCGTGTACGGCGACACGCCGGGCGCCGGTAGCTACCCGTACACGCTCATCACCTCGAGCTGGCGCTGCCCGGACGACCCGACGTCCGCGTACTACAACCAGGTGCTCGATCAGAACACCGTCACGCCCGATTGGAGCAGCGCGGAGACGATGCTGCGGGCCGACGGGCTCTACCATTGGGTCGTGTTCGTCGACCACAACACGGGGCCGCCGGTGCCGGGCGCGGGGAGCTGCATCTTCATCCACATCTGGGAAGGCCCGTCCTCGCCCACCGTCGGCTGCACCGGCCTGTCGCTCGCGACGCTCGAGGGCGTGCTCGCCTGGCTCGATCCGCCGCACGCCGTGATGGTCACGCTCCCAAAACCGATCTACGACGCGGTACGCACCGCGTGGCGACTTCCGTGAGGCCGCCGGACACCCACGGCACCGACCGCGCGCACCGGACGGCGTATCGCTAGCGCCCGCGGGGCTCGACGCAGCGTCCGTTCTCGCAGACGCGGTCGCCCTTGCAGTCGGTGTCCTTCGCGCACCCGGCAGGCGCGGAGGCTGGAGCGGGGGGCGCGGCCGCCGGGGGCTCGGGCGCCGGGGCCGGCTCTACCGGCGGCGCCGGTGCCGGCGCTGGTGGTGCGGCCGCGGGGCCGGCCCCGCCGAAGAGCTTGCGGCACATGAACGGCGAGATGTGCTCCCGGTCCCCGTCGTCGTAGTGGATGTAGAGCAGCCCTTCGCTGATCTCGACGACGCGGCCGGTGTACTCCTTGCCGCGGCCCTTCCAGTTGCAGGCGACGCGATCATCTGGCTGGAAGGCCGCCGCCGCCGTGGGGTTGGAGACGCCGGTGGGGATGGCCGTGGCGCATCCACCACACGCGGCCGCCAGCAGCAACGAGACAACCACAACGGAGCGAGCATGCTTTCGATGATCGCCGCGCATGCTGTCAAGATACCGAGATCCACCGCCGCTGACCAGTCCCTCCGAGCCCCTCCGGGGCCTGCCCGCCGCGGCAGGCTGGCGTCTCGGGTGGCCGCACAAGCAGCTCCGTGGTACAAGTCCATCAGGAGTTGCAAGCATGTCGCAGATCACCATGAGTGTTCCGGATGAGGCGCTACTGGCGCTCAAGCTGAGCGGCGAGGCGTTTACCGAGGAGATCCGGCTGGCCGCCGCCGTGAAGCTGTTCGAGTTGGGGCGGCTGTCGTCGGGCGCGGCTGCGGCTCTCGCGGGGATACCGCGAACCGTGTTCCTCGCGAAGCTCGCGGACTACGGTGTCGCCACTTTCCGCGAGGAGAAGGCCGAGCTTGAGCAGGACTTCATGCGTGCGTGAGGTAGTCTGCAACACGTCGCCGGTCCAGTACCTCTACCAGGCAGAGGGGCTCGAGGTTCTCCCGGCCCTGTACACGCACGTGGTGGTTCCCGCAGCGGTGGCGGGTGAGCTTCAGGAGGGCCGCGCGCGCGGCGTTGCGCTTCCGGACGTCGGCGCCCTGCCGTGGCTGGAGGCACGGGCGGTTCGCGACCGGCGGCTTCTACCGCTGGTGACGGACCTCGGCGCCGGTGCCCACCGCGCCCACGCCGCGGCGGGTCGCCGCCCGCGAGCACTAGGAGCGGGCAGACGGTCGCTTCGACAGCAGTTCCGCCAGCGGAACTGACCGGTGGTGAGTTCCGCAGCGGAACTCACCACCGGTCGACCGGGGCCCTGGTTCCGCCAGCGGCACCGGACCCGAGCTCACTCGCGCTCAGGGCCGTACCAGCGGTGGATCGCGTACTCGAGAGTGCCAGAGATCTCCCGCAGCTCGTGGTAGTGGCCGAATCGCTGCCAGGTAAACTCGAGGAGCCCGGCGTGTGACCTGACGGGAAGCCGGGCACCGGCCGCGCGGGCCCGCTGCTCGGCGGTTTGGAGCGAGCTGGCAGCGCACTCGCGGCGCACGACGCGGATGACCTCGGCGTAGGCGCTCCACGCCTTGACGCCAGGGCGGTTGTTCCGCCCCCACTCGGCGTCGAGGTGCGCGACCGCGGCCGGGCCCCAGCGGGCGGCCAGCCGGGGCTTCTCGGCCGCGAAGTGCCCGAAGTAGAGGCTGACTCCGTGCGCGAGCAACTCCTCGTTCACGCCCTGGCAGAAGGCCTCCTGGGACATAGTCGCGTCGGTGCGCACGGCGTCGAGCCGCTTGGTGACCGCGGACGACGTCACGTGGCGCGAGAACAGCCCGCGTGTGCGCTCGAGGAAGTACTGTGCGCCCAGGAAGTAGATGTACGAGAAGGCAGTGGGGCGAGCGTAGAGGCGCAGTCCCTGCAGGACGTGCTCCCAGCCCTCGGCGGGCTTGTTCGCGGCGAGCAGGGCCGTGCCCTTGTCGAAGAAGAGCGCGGCGAGCGTGCCGAGGCCGACCGCGTAGTTGGGTTCCTTCTTCGGGTCGAAGCCCTGGAGGTCGCCCATCAGGCAGCGCCAATCATCGACCGTCGTCGCGGTGAGCGGGGTCTCCATGAGCTGCGTCTGCAGCGCGGCCGGGAGCGGATCGTCGAACTTCGTGCGGGCGGGGTAGGCCCGGGCCACCAGCGCGCGCACCGGCTCGAGCCGGGCGAGCCGGGCCTCGCGGTCGGCGCAGGGCGCCGCGGCCGGCGCCGGAGCCGACTCGAGCAACGCGATCAGGTCGCGCCGGATCGAGCCGTCGCAGCCGAGGGCGACGACGAGCAGCAGGAGCGGGAGCGTGCGCCTCATACGGCGATGGTAGCCCGCCGCCGCTCGGCGCGCACGCAGGGCACGCAGGCCAGCGCCGCCAGCAGGGCCAGGCTGAAGAACAGGGCATAGGCGCCTTGAACCGCGTCTTCGCCACCCCCGCCGAGTAGCCGCCGGGCGGCCCGTGGGTCCGACAACCTCATGTTGCGGCAACTGCGGGGCGGTGTCGTGGGCGGAGGCGGCGGGCCGGGCCGTCGCGGGCACAGCGCCGCCGGGCCGGGCCGCGTCTGCCGTGCGCCACGCAACTCGCGGTCGGCCCGAGGAGGCGGCGGGCGCTCACGGCCGCAGGATCGTGACCCGCGGCCCGGCGCGCAGTAGCACCTCGGCGGCGCGGAACAGGTCGCCGTCGACGACGTGGGGCTGCGGGCACGCGAACCGGATCCTCGCCTCGCGGGCGAGGAGGTCGAAGTGCGGCGCGCCGACGAGCGGCTCCCCCCGGCGCACCCGCGGCGTGTTCCAGGCGAGCTGCGCCGGCGTCAGCCCGGTCGCGACCAGGTGGATGCGGCCGGGCACGGTACCGGCGCGGTAGGTCGGCCGGAAGCCGAGGCCGGCGCTCGCGATGGCGCCGGCCAGGATCAGGCTGAAGCGGTCGTGCGGCAGCCGCTCGCCGTCGGCCACGATCTCGGCCTCGACCGGCGCGAACACCATGCGCCCGAAGGAGCCCGAGACCAGCGAGGAGAGGAAGATGCGCGCGGCGAGCACGCCGGCCCAGGCGACGCCCGGGCCGGGCCCGCCGTAGTAGGCCTCGAAGAAGCGCCCCGCCATGCCGGCGCCGAACAGGAAGCCGCGCCGCGCGCCGACCCCGAGGAGGTCGCGCTCGACGCCCGGCACCGTCTCGCCCCGCCGGAGGCGCCGCACGAAACGCCCCAGGATCTGCTCGGGGGTACCTTGAACGCCCAGATCGGCGGCGACGGTGTTCACCCGGCCGCCCGGGAGGGGGAGGACGCGCGGCAGGCCGCCAGCCGGGAAGCGCGCAGTCACCTCCGAGAGCACGGCGAGCCCGGTGCCGTCGCCGCCGCAGATGCCGATGGTGTCGACCCCCAGGCCGGCGCAAGCGGCGACCGCCTCGCCCGCCTCCGCGAGGGTGCGGGTCTCGAAGACGCGCCCGTCGGCGCCCGCGATGTCGCGCAGCCGCGCGGCGAGCCCGCGGTCGCGCGCCCGCCCGTTGGCGTTCGGGTTCGTGACGATGCCGATCACGGTGCCGCCCCAACCTGCACGACGGAGGGGCGGCGAGTCAAGCGCCTCCCGCGCCGGCGCCCCGACGTGCCGCGCGCCGGGGCGTGGTAGACTCGTCCTGATGCGCGGCCTCTCCCTGGCGTGCCTCCTCCTCGCGTGCTCGCTGTGGGCCGACCCGACCGCGGCCCAGTGCCCGACGCCCGTGCCCGGGTCCGGGCCGGCCGCCGCGGCGCCGCCGCCGCCGGGGACCGCGCCGCAGCCCCTGCCGGCGGGCGCCTTCGTCCGCGCGGAGGGGCCCCGCCTCGTCCTCGGCGGCAAGCCCTTCCGCTTCGTCGGCACCAACCTCGCGTTGATGCACGACCCGCCGTGGCGCACGCGCTACCGCGAGACCCTCGCGGCGGCCGCCTGTGACGGCCTCACCGTGGGCCGCATCTGGGCGCTCGGCGAGGGGACGCCGGACGCCGAGCCCTGGGAGCGCCAGGGGCGCCTCTTCCGCGCCGGCCCGGACGGCTGGGTCGAGGAGACCTTCCGTCACCTCGACCGCGTGCTGGCCGAGGCGCGGCAGCGGGGCGTGCGCCTCGTCGTCACGCTCGCCAACAACTGGGGCGACTTCGGCGGCGTGCCCATGTACCTGCGCTGGGCCGGCATCGACCCCGAGGAGTGGGGGGGGCGCACCCGCTTCTTCACCGACGAGCGCGTCCGCCGCTGGTACCGGGCGCACCTCGAGCGCGTGGTGAGCCGCGTCAACACCGTCACCGGCGTCAGCTACCGCGACGACCCGACCATCCTCGCCTGGGAGCTGATG
The DNA here is from genome assembly GCA_016218785.1 of Deltaproteobacteria bacterium. Taxonomy (GTDB): domain Bacteria; phylum Myxococcota_A; class Polyangia; order JACRCY01; family JACRCY01; genus JACRCY01. Next base: position 4,290 of record JACRCY010000288.1, on the reverse strand, counting down.
AACGAGTCGACCGCGGTCGGCGACGAGGCCGCGCGCGCGCGCCGCGCCTGGATCGCGGAGATGGCCGGGCTCATCAAGCGGCTCGACCCCAACCACCTGGTCTCCCCCGGCCTCCTCGGCTACGACTCCCGCCGCGAGCGCGCGGAGTGGCTGCAGGTGATGCAGCTCCCCGCGGTCGACTTCTGCGACCTCCACTACTACCCGCAGGACGACGAGCACAAGCTCCGCGGTCGCGCCCCCATCGAGCGCGCCATCGACGACGCCGCCCAGCTCGCGCGCTTCGTGGTGCGCAAGCCGCTCGTCATTGGCGAGTTCGGCTTCCGCGCCCACCCGCCCATCTGGGAAGGGCTGGCCCGGTCCGTCTGGTTCGACGCCTTCCTCGGCCGCGCGCTCGACGACGGCGCCGCCGGCGTGCTGGCCTGGATCTACGAGCCGTGGCAGGGGCGCGAGCGTCCCCACGGCATCTACTACGACGACGGCCGCAGCGCCCCCGTGCGGGCCGCCCTGCGCCGGCAGGCGGCGCTCCTCGGCGGCGGGCCGCCCGAGGTCCGCAACCCGCAGCTGCGCCCCGAGCGGGGCGCGGCGCCCTTCCTGGAGCAGGTCGTCACGGTCGCGACCAGGCGGAAGCCCGCCGTCGCCTGGAAGTCCGCCGACGACGGCTCGCGGGTCCTCGAGCTGGCGCCGGGCGACTTCACCTCGGCGCGGTGGGAGCGCGTGGGCACCTGGGACGGCGGCCCCCTCCTCCACGCCTATGGGTCGGACAGCGGTTGGTTCGAGTACCAGTTCGAGGTGCCGAAGCACCGGAGCGCGCGGGAGCTACGCCTGCGCGTACGCCTGTCGTCAGAGTTTCCGGGCGCCACCTCGCCCCCCGACGGCCACTCCACGGTGCACGTGACGATCGACGGCCAGCGCGTGGCGACGCTGGTCGTCATCGCGGACGACGGCCTCGGGCGGTGGCACGAGGTGACCATCCGGGACGCGGCGCTGCTGCGCCAGCTCGCGACGGGCGTGCACGCCCTGCGCTTCGAGGTGCCCGACGGCCCCGACGCCCGCGGGATCGCGATCTACGGCGCCAACACCGGCAAGGGCACCGTCCAGGTCAACGACGGCGGGCCGCTCTCGCTCCGGCTCTTCGCGGATTGAGCCCCCGCTACATCCCCCGCCGGAACAGCCACCGCTTGCCGTCGTACGTCAGCTCCATGCGGTGGGGCTCCTGCTTCCGATCCCACTTGGTGCCCTGCGCGGTGTGGATCTGGTAGCTGGCGTCGATGTAGACGTCGACGTACGCGATCTTCTCCCGGACCTCGATCTTCATGTACTGCAGCGAGTACCGGATCTGTTCCACCTGCGCGAGCCGCCGGGCGAGCACCTGCTTCAGCCCCTCGTAGCCGTAGTCGTCGTCCGCGGCGGGCGTGCCGGAATCCTCGAAGTACTCGAGGCTGGCCATGAGCAGCAGCGCGGCCGCGTCCTTGCGCTCGATGGCGAGGCGGTAGGCCTCGACGGCCTTGAGGACCTCGCGGTTCTGCGGGGTGTCGACGACCCGCGTGTAGGGGATGTACTTCTCCTTCACGCAGCCGCCGGCGGCGAAGACCAGAAACGCGAGCACCGGTAGGACCTTCGACATCACGACTCCTCGCAGTCAGAGGCGAAAACGTGGCTGGCGTCGGAATAATTCCGGCGAGTCTCGCGATTATAGCGCGCGTCGGCGTCGGCGCCCAAATGCGAGGAGCACGAGGAGGACCGCCCCGGCCATGCCCGACGCCGCGGCCCCGTCCACCCGGCAGCCGCAGCCGCGCGGCTTGACCCCGACCGTGCCCGGCTGCGTGCCCGGCGGCCGCGCCTCCTGCGACGCCGCCACGCCCGGCTGGAGCGGGGGCGGCGGCAGGACCACCGCCACCTCGCGCTCGACCCGGGCGGACGAGCCGCGCGCGTCGAAGACCTCGGCCTTGAACTTGAACCGCCCCACCCCGGCGAAGGTGCGCTGCACCTCGGTCGCCCGCACTTCCTCCCCCTCGGGGGTGGTGATGAACGAGGCCATGATCGCGTCGCCGTCCGGGTCCCGGGACGACGCGGTCGTGATGGTGACGCGCTGCCCGACGAAGACCACGGCCGGCTGCGACGCAGCGGCGGGCTCCGCGGCGGCCGGACCAGGCCGCTCCCCGGCGACGCCCACGTCGATCACCGCCACCGGGGGCCGGTTCCCTGCGGCCGGCACGGCCTCGAAGAGGCGCTTGCGCTGCCACCCCGGCTTCACCGGGAAACCCTGCGTGGGCGGCGGCGCCGTGACCTCGACCCCCACGTAGAAGGTGGCCGAGCCGCCCAGGGCGTCGGGCGCGACGTCGTACAGCGGCACCTCGACGTGCCCCCAGGCGTCGAGGAACTTCCACCCCTCGGGGCGCCGCGGCAGGCGGAACTTCAGGCGGCCGCGCACCGCGTGCGTCAGGCCGTTGTACGCCACGATCCGCGTGGGCGCCTTCTCTTCGGTCCAGAAGTTCCCGGCCGGCAGGGACAGGAGCCCGCGGCCGCCGTCGTAGGGCGCGGTCAGCAGGCTGCGTCCGTCGACGGTGATGACGCGGTAGCCCCAGTAGTCGTCCGGCCCCAGCGGCACGCTCGCCGCGGAGGTGACCCGCAGGAACTCGATGGGGCGCCGCGCGCGCACGCCGGGCGCAACTTCCTCGCCGGCGGCGTAGACGCGGTGGCTGTCGTGGTGCGCGTGGCCGTCGATGTAGTACGACGCGTGGGCCGCGAGCAGGCGCAGGAGCCGGGTGCCGCTGTGACTGTCGAGCCGCTCGACCCGGCCGGTGCCGTCGCTCGACCAGCCCGCGCCCTCGTAGTGCCACTCCTGGAACGGTCCGAGCCCGAGCGGGCTCGTCGGGAACGGCTGGTTGGGGAGGTAGCGGGTCTCCGCCGGCTCCGCGAGGTTGCCGCGCGGGTCCTGGTGGCCGAAGACGACGATCGTCTTGCCGGCCTGGCTCGCGCGCTTGAGGTCGGCCTCGAGCCAGCGCAGTTGCTCGTCCCCCAGCTGGCCGCCGTAGTTGTCCACGGCGGGCGCGCCGAGGTGGAGGTCGAACGCGTCCACCCAGAGGGCGTAGCTGTGACGGCGCGCCGGCGTGCCGTCGTAGGTGTTGAGGGCCACGAAGTGCAGGTCGCCGTAGTCCCACGAGTAGTAGGGGGGCCCGAAGGTCCTCCGCCAGTAGGAGAGCCCGTCGCGCCGCAGGTCGGAGAAGAGGAAGTTCTTGATGTCGCCGAAGACGCAGGTGAGCAGCGCGAAGGCCTTGGGCCAATCGAACGGGGCGCTGAAGTGCTGCTGGCAGGCGGCGAGCCCCTGGACGATACGGCCGGGGGTCCCCTTGAGCCGCACGCCGTAGGTCGCGTAGGCGTCGTGGTTCCCGGGCAGCATGAAGGAGGCGAACCGCGCCTCCTTCCACAGCCGCCACCCCTCCTCGTACTCCTTGGGGAACTCGAGCCCGAAGAGGAGATCGCCGACGTGGACCACGAACTCCGGGTCGAGGAAGCCGATCTCGTGAAGCTCCTGCCGCGCGATCGCCTTGTTCCCCTCCCGCTCGCCCCGCCGCGGGTAGTCGCGCGCGTTGTTGTCGCCCGGTCGGGTCTTCCACGAGGGGTCCCACAGCTGGTGGTCGGCGACCACGGCCAGGCGGAACTGCCGGCGCGGCTCGCCGTAGATCCGCACCGCGTTGGGCTGGGTGTCGCGCACCAGGGGGCCCGTCACCTCGAGATCGTAGACCTCGCGCGGCGCGCGCGCGGGCACGCGCACCCGGAGCTTGGTGAGGACGCGCTGGTGGTCGCGGGCCACGGCGAGCACCGCGAGCGGGAAGCGGGCCGCGGTCCCGGTGGGCCGGAGCAACAAGCCGACGCGCCACCTGGCGGGGTCGGCCTCGGCCGACTCGGTGTGCACGAAGACGTCGAACTCGCCGCCGTACGGCAGCAGCGTCGGGAGCCCCATGGTCGGGTAGACGATGCTGCGGATGCGGGCGAAGATCGGGTCGGGCTGCGGCGGCGTGGTGTGAGCATAGAGCGGGTCGGGCAGCGACGAGATCGAGTCGGCCCGTGCGCCTGCGGCGGCGAGCGCCGCGACCGCTGCGAGCAGCACCCGGAGCGACGACATGCCCGGATTCTAGCAAACCCGCGGTGTAATGAGCCGGGACATCGTGACCCCCCTTCCGGTCGACCTTGAGCGGTAGGTGCTCCGCGAGCAGTTGAGGGAGCGGGCCGACTCGGTCCAGCAGGAGGGGCGGGAAGAGCACGACGTCGCGCTTGAGGGTGGGCACG
>JACRCY010000287.1 GCA_016218785.1 Deltaproteobacteria bacterium | reverse complement strand
GCCACCATGGGCGACCTGATGACGCAGTTCCAGGACCTCATCCCCATCCTCAAGACGATCCTCGAGGACGTGCGGCTCATGACCTCGGGGCCGATCCAGCAGTCGGCGACGCGGGTGCAGGAGATCCTCGATCAGAACGCGGCCCTGATCCACAACCTGATGAAGAACGTCGACCGCATCGCCGCGGACGTCTCCGGCATGACGGGCAGGAGCCGCGAGGACGTGGTCGCCACCATCCGCAACATCCGCACCATCACCGAGTCGGTGAAATCGTTCACCGGCGGGCAGGGCCCCGACGGCGGTGCGCTGGCGGCGACGGCGACGTCGGTGCAGAGCTCGCTCGAGAAGCTGCGCGGCGCCATCGACAAGCTCGACCGTGCCCTCGGCAACGCGGTCGCGATGACCGACACCGCCAAGAAGGGGGAGCTGGCCGAGAACATCACCAAGTCGGCCGAGCACATCGAGGAGATCACGCGCGAGGGCGGCGACTTCGTGAAGGGGATCACGCGCCTGAAGACGATCGTCAACCTGCGCTCGGAGTTCAACTTCTACTCGCAGACGCTCAAGACCTACCTCGGCGTAGAGCTGCGGCCGCGCCCCGACAAGTACTACCTCATCGAGCTGATCGACGACCCGCGCGGCTCGGTGAAGCGCACCCGCACCATCACGCAGTCGACCGATCCCAACAAGCCGCCCTACTGGACCGAGGACAAGACGGAGATCACCGAGGCGTTCCGGTTCAGCTTCCAGCTCGGCAAGCGCATCGACTGGGTCGGCTTCCGCTTCGGCGTGAAGGAGTCGACCGGCGGCGGCGGCGTGGACTTCTACTTCGGCCAGGACCGGTTCATGGTGTCGGCCGACCTGTTCGACTTCCGCTCCAACACCTACCCGCGCTTCAAGGTCATCGGGGCGTGGGAGTTCTTCAAGTACCTGTACGTGGTCGGCGGCGTGGACGACATGTTCAACCAGGACTCGCGCAAGGGGACGGGCGGCGGCCGCGACTACTTCGTGGGGGCGCAGCTCCGGTTCAACGACGAGGATCTCAAGGCGCTGCTCATGTTCGGCGGCAGCGCGGTGGCCTCGACGGCCACCAAGTAGGGGGAGCCGAGAGCCAATGCACAACCGGGTACACCCGCGGGTCGAGCTCCAGGTCGAGGTGACCCTCGAGAGCGACCACAACTTCTACACCGGGCTCTCCTCCAACATCAGCGAGGGGGGCCTGTTCGTGGCCACCCACGCCTCGCCGCCGCTCGGGACCCGGCTGCTGGTGCGCTTCGCGCTCAACGGCAGCCCCGACCCCATCGACGCCGTGGGCGAGGTCTGCTGGCTGCGCGACGCGCGCTCGCCCGACTTCCCGTCCGGCTTCGGCCTGCGCTTCCTGCAGATCAGCGCCCAGGCCCTCTCCCGGGTGGCCAGCTTCGTGGCCAGCCGCGAGAGCATCTTCTACGAGGACTAGCTAGCTCTTCTTCCCCTTCTCCGCCTCCAGGTTCCGCAGGCTGTCCTCCAGCTTCATGTACCAGGGGGCGCCCTGGCCCGCCCGCTCCCAGTAGAGGATGAGCTCCTGCTCGCGGATCTGCCCGCGCAGCAGGTCCTTGACCTTCACGCGGGTCTTGACCCGGCCGCGGTTGTCCGTCGAGTCGATCTCGGCGAAGACGATGCTGTAGCTCTGGATGTCGAGCGCCTCGGGCTTCTGCACGAACAGGCGCTGGATGATGTGAGGGATGTCGACGGCGTCGCGCCTCTCGGGCGCGTGGTAGCTGGCGGCGCGCTTGAAGTCCTTGAACTGCAGGTCCTCGAGGAAGCTGCGCGACATGCGGCGCAGCTCGCCGCGCGCGCCGCCCACGGGGAGACCGAACGAATAGAAGGCGCCGCCCGACAGGTGGGCCGCGGCCAGGTAGCCCCCGGCCAGCACGAGGAGCGTCACGAGGCCGATGACGAGCTTCTTCATGTCTCCGTCTCCCGCGGGCGGCGCAGCGCCAGGGCGGCTAGGCCCAGCAGCAGCGCGCCGTAGAGCGCCAGCACGGCGGCGTGGCCCGCGACCTTGAGCCAGGAGGGCTCGAGGGCCGCGGACTCGTTGAAGGCACGGTAGGCCCAAGCCAACGGCATGAGCCTCTCGACCACGGCGACCGTGTCGGAGAAGTACTGCCGCGGGACCGTGATCTCCGAGAACAGGATCTGCGGGAGGAGCAGCAGCGGCACGGCGCCCACGGCCCGCTCCTGGCGCGCGGCGATGGCGCTCACCAGCAGCCCCAGGGCCACGCCGCACCAGGCCGCGAGCATCAGAATCGCGGTCTGCACGAGGTAGGGGCCCTTGAGGGCGAGGCGCCACTCGACGGCGATCTGCATCAGCACCACCTGGGCCGTGCAGAGCGCGCAGAGCGCCTGCGCCTTGGACAGCACCACCGGGCCGGCCCCGACGCCGAACAGCCGCTCGCGCTCGATGATGGCGCGCTCCTTGACGATCTCGCGGCACGCGCCGATGCAACCGAACCAGACCGCCGAGAGGCACAGCACGAAGTAGAGCGAGGGCGTGTCGGTGCCGACCGGGCGCCACACCACGGTGCAGAGCCAGCCGATGAGCGGGGCCTGCAGGAGCAGCAGCAGCAACGTGACCCGATCGTTGAGCAGGCACTCGAGGTAGCGGGCCGCGAGCGTGCGGCGCTGCCATCCCCGCCGTGTGGAACGACCGGCACCCTCGGCCTTCGTCGCCGGCCTGGTCACGCGCTGGCCCCCGGGTCCGGAACCCGCGCAGGTCGGGCCAGGAAGGCGCCGCACCGGCTGGAGCAGCGCTCGTGCCACTCGCCGCCCCGGCCCGGCTTCAGCACGTCGAAGATGGCGGCGAAGCGCGTGACGCCGAAGTACCCGGACGCCTCCGCCGGCGGGCCGACGTAGGCCACGCGCCCCTCGTGGAGCACCACCAGCACGTGGCAGCGGCCGAGGCTCTCCATCGCGTGGGTCGCGACCAGCACCACGCGGCCCTGCCGCGCGACCGTGGCGAAGAGCGCCATGAGCTGCGCCTCGAGGCCGGGGTCGAGCCCGCTGGTCGGCTCGTCGAGGATGAGCAGGCCCGGGCTGGTGAGGAGCTCCAAGGCCACCGAGACGCGCTTCTGCTGCCCGCCCGACAGACGGCTCACGCGCACGGCCCGCCGGTCGGTGAGACCCACGTCGCCCATGGCGTGGAGGACGCGGTTCTGGCGCTCCCCCGCGGGGGCGTCGGGGAGCCGGAGCCGGGCCGCGTAGTGCAGGGTCCGCTCCACGGTGAGCCCGCCGTGGAGCGCATCGCGCTGCGGCACGTAGCCGACCGGGCCCGCGGCGCCGGGCGGCCCCGCGCCGAGCCGGACCGTGCCGCCGTCGGCCTCGCGGATGCCGAGGAGCACCTTCAGCAGCGTGCTCTTGCCCGCGCCAGATGGGCCGATGAGGGCGCACAGCTCTCCGGGGTGCAGCGTCAGGTCGACGCTCGAGAGCAGCGTCGTCCCCCCGGCGCGGGCGGTCACGCCCCGGACCACCAGGGAGTCAGCGGATGCCGGTGCAGCCGAGGGGGGGGCGGGAGCGCTCGCCACGGGGGCATTCTAGCACCGAGGGCAAGGGGCCCGTCGGCGCTGGCCGGCCCACCGGGGCCGGGCGACGCCGCGCCGCCCGCCGGCCCTCGCCGCGCGGGCTCCCGCGAAACCGCTTGACAGGCGGGGTTCTGCCCCTATAGTACGCCTCGATTCTCGTTGCGTGGCGCCATGTTGCGGCGCATTGCGTTATGCTGAAGATCCGGGTCAAGGACATACCGCCCGAGGGGAAGGATCGTCTGCTCGGGCTCGACGGCGCCTGGTTCGTGGAGACCATGGGCGACGGGGACGGCACCTGGGCGGCGGCCGAGGGGGAGGTGCCGGTCAACCTCTCGCGCACGGGCCCCGAGGTCCTCGCGCGCGGCGAGGTGCGGTCGCGCTTCGCCGGGCCGTGCGCCCGCTGCCTCGAGGCCGCGACCATCAACCTCCGGGCCCCCTTCGCCACCACGTTCGTGCCCCTGGGGGCCGGCGGGGCGAGCG
>JACRCY010000277.1 GCA_016218785.1 Deltaproteobacteria bacterium | reverse complement strand
GGCTGACCGCGCCGGTTGCTGGCCGGCCGCTCGTGATCGCGTCCAACACCGACCGCCCCCTGGTGGAGCACCTCCTCCGCGCCGGCGGCGCGCCCGTGCCGCCGGTCATCGGCGGCGAGGGGCTGCGGTCCAAGCCGGCGCCGGACATCGTCCTCGCGGCGGCGCGGCACCTCGGGCTCGCCCCGGCCGCGACAGTCGTCGTCGAGGACACGGAGAAGGGGATCCGCGCCGCCCGCGCGGGCGGGTTCCCGGTGCTGCTCGTGCGCAACCGCTACAACCGTCCGCTGCGGCTCGACCCCGACGCCGAGGTCGAGTCGCTGGCGGCGCTGCTCCAGTGGACGGCGGCGTGAGCGCCGCCCGGCGCCGCGGGCGGAGCCTGCTCCGCGTCCTGTGGGCGCTCGGCGCCCTGCTCCTGGCCTACTGGGTCGTGCTGTGGCCGCTGCAGCGGCGCATCGTCTTCCCGCGCAGCGTGCTGCGCGCGCCCGACCCGCCGACGGTGGCCTTCGCCGGCCTCGAGCGGCTCTGGCTCGAGACCGAGGCTGGCCGGGTCGAGGCCTGGCTCATGCGCGGCGACGGGCGCGGCGCACAGAGCCCCGGCCCCGCCGTGATCTTCGCCCACGGCAACGCCGAGGTGATCGACGACTGGGCCGCCCCCCTCCGGCCGTACGTGTGGCGCGGCGTGAGTGTCTTGATGCCCGAGTTCCGGGGCTATGGCCGCAGCGCGGGCAGCCCCGGCCAGGCGGCCATCACCGACGACTTCGTGCGCTTCCACGACCTGCTCGCCGCGCGCGAGGAGGTCGATCTCCGGCGCCTCGTGTTCCACGGCCGCTCGCTCGGCGGCGGCGTCGCGTGCTCGCTCGCGGCCCATCGCCGGCCGGCCGCGCTGGTGCTCACCTCCACCTTCACCAGCGTGCCGGCGCTGGCCGCGCGCCTGGGCGTGCCGCGCTTCCTGGTGCGCGACCCATTCGACAGCCTCGCCTTCCTCCGCGGTCACGAGGGGCCCGTGCTGCTGCTGCACGGCCGCCACGACACGGTCGTCCCGTTCCGCCACGCCGAGGCGCTGCGCGCCGCCGCGAAGCGCGCGCGCCTCGTCCCGGTCGACAGCGACCACAACGATTTCCCCATGGAGTCGCCGCTCGTGTGGCGCGAGATCTTCGCGCACCTCGAGCGCGCGGGCGTGCTCGATCGGCCGGGCCCGGCCAGCCAGCCGGCCACCGCTCCGAGTCCCTGACCGCGCTACCCACCGCGACAATCTACAGATCCGCGCACCGTGTGCCCCGACCGCCGCGGGCTACCCCGGGCGCCGCAGCAGCGGGGGCATACCAGGACATCGCAGGCGGACGCGTGCCGCATCAGCGCCGCCCACGCCAGCCGGCGGGGGCGCGCCGGATCATCCGGCACCCCCACGGCGGTATCGTCACCGGAGGTGGTACATGGTTGAACCGGGCGGGGGCGCCACCGCTAGCCCCCGGTGCCCCCGTCGTTCGCCGGGGGCACGTCCGGAGCAGAGCCGTCAGCGTAGTACAGGTGGTCGTTGCGCTCCGGGACGTCCTCCACTGCCGCGTCTTCCGGCGGGGAGCCCGAGTCGTCGCAGGCGCTCGCCAAGGCCGCGCCGCCCAGGAGAAGCACCGCGCTGGCAGCGCTCTGCCGCAGAAAGGTGCGTCGACAGGGAGCCGGCGGGGGCAGGTTTGCGATCATGTCGGCGAGCTGCACCTCCGGGATGGCCCGCAGGACTGCACGTTCGTGGACCGTCAGCTCCACCTCGGCGACGGGGCCCATTTCCTCTCTGCGCGCGCGGAGCTCGCGGGCGAAGGCCTCGTCGACCGACGCCAGGCGCAGCAGCCGCTGAATCCCAGTGGGCACCGGCGGCGGGCTTGCGCTCTCGTCGGGCGGCCGGCCGCCGACGATCGTAGTGCGGGGCGAAGTGGCCTCGAGCGGCTCGTCGTGACCGAACCCGCGTGAGCGTTTCATCGCGACCTCCCAGGCTGGTCGATGCTTGCCTACCGCGTTCCGGAGTGGAAAGTGGACACGATGGATGGACCGCCATCTGATACGTCGCGGCGCGATCTCACAGGGGAATACAGAGCATCTCGTCCCAGCCACCGCCCCGGTCCACCCATTCACACCGCTCGTAGCTCCGGCAGGGGTGGTACATGCAGCCGCAGGCCCCGAACGTGCAATCGCCCTGGGGGTAGCCTCCTTTCGGGCACTCGTCGTTCGCGGAGCACTCCCCGGGCGTGTAGCACTGGCCGGTGGCCGCGTAGCAGTACTGCCCCCCCGGGCACGTCGGGCACGGGCAGGTCTGCCCGTCCGTCTGGCACCACCCGCCACAGTTGTGGAAGCCCGTCGGGCACGTGACGTTGCAGCCGGAGGCCGTACACACCGGGGTGCCTGAGCCCATGGACGGGCACGGAGTGCACGCCGACCCGCAGTGGGCGAGGTCGTTGTTGGTCACGCACGTGTCGGCGCAATCGTGGTAGCCCCCGACGCAGGCCCAGCCGCAGCTGCTCCCGTCGCAGGTCGCCACCGCGTTGGCGGGTGGCGCCGGGCACGCGGTGCACGAAGTGCCGCAGTGCGCGATGTCGGTGTCCGCGACGCAGGCCGCGGCACACAGGTGGAAGCCGGTGTCGCAGTCGAGGTAGCACGCGGAGCCGTCGCACGCCGCCACCGCGTGGGGGGCGTCCGGGCACGCCAGGCACGAAGGCCCGCAGTGCTGGGGGTCGTAGTAGTCGACGCACGCCCCGCCGCACAGCCGCCGGTTCCACGGACACTTGCTCCCGCAGCTCACGCCGTCACAGGTCGCCTGGCCGCCCGTCGGCACGGGGCAGGGGTCGCAGGAGGCGCCGCAGTGGGCGGTGTCGTTGTCCGCGACGCAGTTCTCCGCGCAGAGGTGGGTACCGGCGGAACAGCCCCCCGGGACACAGGCCCCGTCCGTGCACGTCTCGGCGGCGCCGCAGGGGTGTTGACAGTCGCCGCAGTGCCGCCGGTCGGTGAGCACGTCCACGCACTCCGCGAGGCACAGGCGGAGCGCCGCGGGGCACACCGCGGTGCAGGCGAGCCCGTCGCACGTCGCTGACCCGCCCACGGGCACCGGGCACGGATCGCAGCGCCAGCCGCAGGTGGCCACGTCCGTGTCGGGGACGCAGGTCGCGCCGCACAGGTGCTGGCCCGCGGGGCAGGGATTGGCGCCGCACTCGCCCTGGAGGCAGACCTGGCCCGAGTCGCACTGCTGACCACACCCGCCGCAGTTGCGGGGGTCGATCAGCGGATCCGTGCACTCCTCCGCGCTGCAGGGGGCGTAGCCGGCCAGGCAGTGCCACTGGCACAGGCCCTCCTCGCAGGTTGCCCTCCCCTGGGCCGGGACCTGGCACACGCGACACGAGAGCCCGCAGTGCTCGGCGTCGTCGTCGGCGAAGCACGAGCCGCCGCAGGAGTGGGTCTGGGGCGAGCAGGAGGCCGGTGTCAGCAGGACGGTCACGGTGACCGTGCTCCTCGCCCGCACCCGCACCGCGGCTTCGCCGCGCGCCGCCTGCGCCCCATCCCGCAGCCCGGCGACGAAGAAGGCCGCTTCCTGGCCCCCGGCCTCCGGCGTGAAGCGGACCACCAGATCCCGGCGGCTCGGGATCGGCGCGCCCGCGGTCGGCGGCAGCACCTTCGAGACGAGCGGCACGCCCGCCAGCTCGATCTGCACCTGCAGCTGGTCGATGGTGACGTCAGCCTCCAGCTCGACGATCAGCCGTACCCCCGTCGCCGACTCACCGCATCCGGCCAGCGCCAGGGTGCCGGCGACCACGAGCCACAGCCGCGTCACCCTGCTGCGGTCGTGCCCGCAGGGCGAGCCCCGTCGGTCGGTGACGACCCGGCGCCGGGCCGCTTCAGCGTCTCTCATGCGCGACCCCGAGCACGCCCCGAGCGTCGCCCCAACCGGGTGTCCTGTCAACACCGGTCCACGCGGTCCACGCGGGCCCGCAGGATCTCGGCCACGCGCTCCACGACGGCGTCGGTGGTGGCGGGCGTCTGGCTCCAGTGCTCGCAGGCGGCGTAGCTCAGGAGCACACTCTGGCACGGGATGCCCGCCTCCTCGGCGTCGCGCATGCCCTTGGCCAGCATCCAGATGCAGGCCACGCCCAGCGCCGCGAGGTCGGGGTGGGCGCGCCGCAGCGCGCCGAACTGGGCCGCGCGCTCGCGCTCGGCGAAGTAGGCCGGTACGCCGTGCTCCTCGGCCACGGCGCTGATGCGGCCGGCGAGGCAGTCGGGGTCGCAGTCGGCGCAGCGCGTGCCGCAGGCGCCGTCTTCCTCGCGGCGGCAGCGGTCGGCGTCGATCCGCAGGCAGTCGGGGAGGATCACCACCACGTCGCGGCGGGCGGCGAAGCGCGGCCAGTGCTGCCGCCCCATGACCACCACGGCGAGGAGCTCGGCGAGGTAGCGCTCGCGCGTGGTGCGGCGGTAGAACTCCTCGTCGCGACCCGCCTCGAGCGCGGCGCGGGCCGCGAACTCGGGCACGCGCGTGAACGCGGCGCCGACCTCCGCGAGCCCCAGCTCCAGGAGACGATCGGTGAAGCGGTCGAGCCGGGCGTAGAGCTCGAGCCCGTCCCCCAGCTCGCGCAGGTCGTAGGTCGGGGTGCCGCCGCGGTCGCCGGACGTCATGCGGAAATCCTACCGCAGACGCGCAGCCGGGCCACGCCGTCCCCGTCGAGGCGCAGCGTCGGCGCGCGGCTCATTGAAGGCCGCAGAGCTGCTCGCTCAGGCCCCACAGGCGCGCCGCGAGCGCAGGGTCCTTCGCCACCTTCGAGGTGCGGGCTACCCGGCAGTTGTAGAAGTACTCGCCGCTCTTGGTCGCGGCCTCCGGGCTCGTCGCCAGCCAGATGAGGGTCTCGGCGCCCTGCTCCGGAGTGCGCGCGATGGCCCAGTAGCTGAGCTTCACCATCAGGTAGGTGAGCCCCCGGCCGTTGAGCGCGAAGCCCGTCTGCACCATGCCCGGATGAAAGCAGTTGGCGACCACCCCGGCGGGCTGCAGGCGGCGCGCCAGCTCGCGGGTGAAGAGGATGTTGGCGAGCTTCGAGTCGCCGTAGACCTGGAAGCTGCCGTAGACCTTCTCGCGCTTGACCAGGTCGTCGAAGTCGAAGTTGCCCATCCGGTGGGCGCCGCTCGAGGTCGAGACCACGCGCGCGCCGGGGGTCTGCTCCAGCAGGCCGCGCACCTCGTGCGTGAGCAGGAAGTGCCCGAGGTGGTTGAGCGCGAAGGTCATCTCGATGCCCTCGGCGGTGACCTGCCGCTGGTCGAACACGGCGCCGGCGTTGTTGACGAGCACGTCGAGCCGGTCGTGGCGCGCCCTGAACTCGGCCGCGACCCGGCGGACCTCGGCGAGCAGCGCCAGGTCGCCGACGATGGTCTCGACGGGAGCGGGGCCCCCTTCCGCCGCGATCTCCGCCTTCACCTGCGCGGTCTTGGCCGGGTTGCGCCCCACCAGCACGAGAGTGGCGCCGCGGCGCGCGAAGTCGCGCGCGGCCGCCTTGCCGATTCCCTCGGTGGCGCCGGTCACGAGGAACACCTTGCCGATCAGGTCGTGCTCCATGCGGGGCTCTCAGGGCCTGAGGAAGTAGAGGACGATCTGGACCCCGGCGATGAGGAGGAAGACGATGCCGAGCGTGATCCGCTGCGTGCGCTGGCGCCGCCGGGCCGCCGCGGCGCACACCGTGCAGAGCTGCAGGCCATCCGACCCGTAGCGGGCGTCCGCGGCCGGGACGATGCGCCGGCACGTGGCACACGTCACCGTCGTCGGCCGGAGGTGCGGGGGCCTCGGCGCGACGCCGTCGACCATGCGGTGCAGGTCGTCGGCTTCGTCCCGGGTAAGGCGCGTGTCGCCATCGTCCCCCATCGTGGCCATCGGGGGCAGGTCATTGACGGTGCACGCCTGCTCGATCTCCCGGTGCGCCTTGGCGACCTCGTAGCACCGCGGGCAGAGCACGTCGCCGTTCGGCGCATAGAGGGTGTCGGCCTGGCACACCGTGGTGCCGCAGGTCTGGCATTGGGGCGGGGTCATGACGGTGGGGGGATGCTACCACTCCGGGTGGCCGCCCGCGACCGCGTCGCGGACGCGCTGCCGGCTAGCTCGCCGGGGTGACGTCCAGCGACCAGCTGTTCAGCGTGCCGTCGTCCATGGCGGCCGAGTCGACGATCTTCAGGGTCCACTCGCCCGTGGCGTCCTTGCCGTTGAAGAGGTCGACGGTGAAGGTCTGCTGGATGTCCTGCTGCCGGCCGCCGGCCTTGGCCCACAGCGTGGGGGTGGCGCCGGCGTGGGTGAGCGTGATGGTGAGGTCGCCGACGTAGCTGTGGGTGAGGTCCAGCGTGACCGCCAGGGTGCCGATGGTGAGCGGGTCGGGGACCGTGATGGTGCTCGTGGCGCCGGCGGGGGTGTTGTCGGGGATGGCCGCCGGGGTCGTGCTGGCGTAGTGGTTGCCGGCCGGCGGGGGGTTGGTGCAGCGGTTGCCCGACGGGGTGAAGCAGTTGCCGCGGGCGCCGGCGACGCCGAAGTGCTCGTGGCCCAGCTCGTTGTTGATGGCGGCCATGATGTCCTGCCACGAGGCCTTGCCGCCGTTCTCGAAGCCGTAGAAGAGCTTGGCGAGGAAGGCGCCGGTCGCGGGGTTCATCTCGGTGTACTGGTTCTCGAGGATGGAGGCGACGGCGTCCACGTTCTCCCAGCTGCCGTGGCCGTTCAGCACCGGGCGGATGTAGTACTCGTAGGCGAGGCAGCCGCCGAGGAACTGGATCTGGTAGAAGTCCGGGTAGTGCACGTCGTCGTAGGCGGAGCCGGTGCCGAGGACGCTGTGCCCGAGGTAGATCACCACCTCGTGCTCGCTGACGGCCTTCTGGAAGTTGGCGAGGTGCGAGTAGTCGGTCGGGTCGTGGAAGAGGTCGGGGTAGTAGACGTCGACGGTCTCCTTCTTCTCGCCCACGCTCTTCTGGAAGCGCTTGCCCAGCGGCGCGTCCTGCGCCTCCTTGAAGCCCGCCTCCTTGAGCCAGCCGACGAAGTCGTCAGCGGCGCCCCAGTTCCAGTCGTTCTTGATGTCGCCGCTGTCGTCGAGCTTGCCGAACAGCACGACCACCTTGAGCTCGTTGTCGGCCCAGAGCTTGTCGTACTCGGGGTACGAGGTCGGGTTCTTGGGCGTCACCTTGGTGATCGTGAGGGTCATCTCCTGCAGGGTCGCCTTGCAGCCGCTCTTGTCGGGGTTCCACAGGTACCAGTAGACCGACTGCGACAGGCCGATGTGGCTGTTCTCGTCGGCGCAGGTCTTGCCGGCGTCGGCCTTGATGCTGTACGGCTTCAGCGGCACCTTGGCGGTGATGACCTGCCCCTCGCGCACGTTCCGCGCGCTCTCGTTGAGCATGACCACGTTGATGGCGGGCATGCGGAAGTGCGTCAGCTTCTCCGGGGCGAGGCGCTTCGCCTCGGCGGCCGGGATCCACGTGCCGTCCACGCGCCACTCGACGCGGTCGGGCGCCGTGGTGTCCTCGTTGACGATCATGACGTAGATGCTGTGGCGCTTGTGCAGGTACGTGGTCGCGAACTGCGCGAGGTTCGGCGGCGCCTCGAACGCGTTCCAGGTGGCGCCCTGCACGTCCGCCTCCAGCGTGGCCTCGACCTCCAGGCCGGCCATGTTCAGGTAGCCGGTGTCGGCCTTGCCCGGGTCCTGGTTGTTCAGGAACGGGTTGGGACCCGAGCTGGTCGGGCCCGTGGGGCTGGCGCAGTTGGCGGTGGCGAGGGCCAGGGCCGTGAGGACCGCGAACCGGGAAGCGCTGGCGAAAAGGGACGTCATTGGGAACCCTCCGTTCGTGCCTGGCCGGTGGATCAGCAAGCCGTGTGCCAGTGTGCGACCATGTAGGTACAGAGGGTTACGGGGCCGAACTGCGCAGGAACTGCGCTGAACGCCCGGGAGCAGGCAGGAGCTGCACGCACAGGCGGCGCGTGCAAGTGGGGGTTGGAGGGGCCGAGGTGGCTCGCAGGGGTTGGAGGGCCGAGGTGGCTCGCAGGGGCTAGCGGACCAGTGACTTGACGAGGCGTGCGAGCTGCATCGCGTTGAAGGGCTTGGTGAGGAACATCGAGCCGCCCGCCTTGAACCCCTCGCGGGTGGCCTCGGCGTCGGTGCGCCCGCTGATGAAGACCACGGGCGTGCGCTTGTGGCGGTCGTCCTCGCGCAGGGCGCGCGCCACCGCGAAGCCGTCGACGCCTCCCGGCATCGTGATGTCGAGCAGCACGAGGCCGAAGGTCTGCCCGCGGAGCAGCTTCACGGCCACGGCGCCGTCGGGCGCGGTCACGACCTCGAACCCCTCACGCTCCAGCACCTGGCGCTCCAGGGCCAGCACGGTCACGTCGTCGTCCACGACGAGGACCCGAGCCAGCTCACTCCTCCTTCTTCCCGCGAGTCGTTCCCGCCGCTGCCATGGTGCGACCGCCGCTCCGGGCGCGGCCGGGGGCGTCGAAGTGTAGCAAGGCGGCGCGGGCCGCGCGCGAGCCGACGAAGGCCTGGTGCAGCGACCACTGGCCGCGGGCGCGGTGCAGGTTGTGCTCGCCCCGCCCCGCGAAGCGCGCCGGGTCCCAGCCGAAGTAGCGCTCGACCAGCGCGTCCGCCGCGAACCGCGCGGCGAGCTCCAGGCTGACCCACTCGGGGCCGAGCAGCAGCGCGCGGCGCTCGTCCCGCGCCAGGGGCCGACCGCGGCCGGTGCAGTAGCCGTCGAGCGCGGCGCGCAGGACCTCCAGGTCGAGGGTCGCGTCGGTCCGGTCCTCGCCGCTGCGGTTGCACCACGAGCGCCAGGCGTCGCCCAGCTCGTAGGCCAGCGCGACCGGGCCGACGGTGTCGAGGTCGATCAGGCAGAGGGCCTGCTCGCTCGCCGGGGCCGCGGGGCCCGCGAAGAGCACGTTGTTGAACTTGAGGTCGCCGTGGCCGACGAGGTCCGGGAGCGACGGCAGGGACGGCAGCCCGGCGGCGCCCGCGAGGATCGCGTCGGCCAGCGGCGCGATCGCCGCGTGCAGGCGGTGCCCCGGGTTCGCCGCCACGGCCGCCCGCAGCCGCTCCAGGTGCCGCGGGGTGTCGTGCACCCCGACGCGCAGGCCCACGAACGTGTGCCGGAGGCCCTGGAGCGCCGCGTGGAAGCGGGCCACCAGCTCGCCCGCGGCGCGCGCCTGACCGGTGCCGCCGACGCGATCCTGGCTCACCCCGTCGATCCAGGTCAGCACGCGCCACACCCCGTCGGCGCCGAGGTCGAGGCAGGGGCGCCCGTCCGCCGTGGGCAGGAGCCGCGGCGTCAGGAGCCCGGCCGCGGTCAGACGGCGCGTCACCGCCAGCAGGTTGGCGTGGATGGCCGCCGGGAAGATCGGGTTGACCCGCTGGAGCACGTGGCGCACCGCGCCCGCGTCGACCAGCCAGGTCTCGTTGATCAGGCCGGCGCCGAAGCGCCGCGGGACGCCCCCCGCGAGCGCCGGGAAGCGCTCGAGGACGTGCGTCAGCGTGTCGCTCGCGGGGTCGCTCACGGCACGGCCGTCACAGCAGCGCGCGCACGCCGAGGACGATCGCGGTGATGACCGCGATGCCGAGCAACGCGGTGAAGAGGATCGGGTGGCGCTCGGCGAGGTGCGTCAGCTCGGCGTTGACCCGCTTCACGAAGGTCACGTGACACTGGATGGGGACGAGCCCCTCGCGGCGCCGCGCGAGGCGGTTGAGCATGGCCGGCACGCTCTGGTAGCGGTGGGCCGGGTCCTTGGCCAGGCCCGCCTTGAGGAACCAGGAGAGGTCCATGGGCACGATGGGCTGGTGCGGGTGCGCGGAGCCGAAGCTCGCCGTGGGGGGCTCCTCGGAGATGACCGCGGCGAGCACCTCGGTCCAGGTCTTCTTCTCGCCCAGGTAGTACTTCAGCGCGAGGAACTCGTAGAAGAGGGCGCAGAGGCTGTAGACGTCGCTGCGCTCGTCGGCGGGCTGGCCGCGCGCCTGCTCGGGCGACATGTACGCGGGGGTCCCCAGCAGCGAGCCGGCCGCGGTGAGGTTCAGGTCGGCCGGGGGCTCCGGCGGGCCGTCGGCGATGCCGTCGCCGGGCGCGCGGGCGAGCGCGTCGGCGGCGTCGGCGGTGTGCACGCGCTTGGCGAGGCCCCAGTCCATCACCACCACCTCGCCGTAGGGGCCGACCATCACGTTCGCCGGCTTGAGGTCGCGGTGGATGATCCCGCGGGCATGGGCGTAGCGGATCGCCTCGCAGATCTGGGTGAAGATGTCGACGCGGCGCTCGAACGGGTAGCGGCGGTGGTACTCGACGTCGCCGGCGGCGAGCTTCTTGATGATCGACTCGACGGTCTCGCCGCCGACGTACTTCATGACGAAGAAGTGCTCGCCGTGCTCGTCGACCCCGACGTCGTGGATCGGCACGATGTTCGGGTGCTCGAGCTGCCCGACGGTGCGGATCTCGTCCACGAAGCGGATCAGGGCGCCGGTGTCGCGGACCTCCGGGCGCAGCCGCTTCACCGCCACCACGCGGCCGATGTCGTTGTCGCGGGTCTTCAGGACCTCGCCCACGCCCCCCTGGCCGAGGCGCTCCTCGTGCTCGTAGCGCAGGCGATCGTTGCGCACCAGCGTGGGCTTGGCGCCCACCAGGGCCACGCGCGGGAGCACGGTGGTGCGGGCCGGGATGGTGCCGGCCGCGGTGATCCCGGGCGCGACGGCCGGGGCCGCGGCGGGAGCGGCGGCCGCGCCGGTCTTGGCGGCGGGGCCCTTCGCGACGGCGGAGCCGTCGGGGGTTCGTCCGCTGCCGCGGATCACCGTCGCCGTGGGCGGGCCCGCGGCGGCGCTCGGGGCGACGGTGGCGCCCAGGGCGTCGGCGACGCCCGCAGCGTTGCCGGCGACCACGGTCGCGGCGAGGGCGGTGGCCAGCGGCGTCCGCTCGGCGCGGCGCGCCTCGTCCGCCGGCCTGGGCGCGGCTCCGCCTCCGGTGGGCTGTCCCTGTGAATCGCGCGGTGACTCCATCGAGGCTCCTTCGTGGCCGCAGCCGTCCGGGCCGCCAGGTGATCGCGGCGATTCTAGCCCGAAGCGGGGCCGTACTGTTAGTCGCGGCGGCGCGCGCAGAAGTGGGTTCCGCCGCCGGCCAGCTCGACCGCGTCGTTGAGGCCGGCCACGAGCGTCGGCCGCGTGGTGACGGCCGCGTCCTGGCCCGGCCCGGGCTGCCCCCAGCAGAGCACCGTGCCGTCGCCCCGACGCGCGCAGGTGTGGGTCATCCCAGCGGCGATCTGCACCGCGTCACCCACGCCGGGGACCAGCGCCGGCGCTCGGTTGGCTCCGCGCCCATCGCTGCCGAGCTGGCCATCGTACGCGGCCCCCCAGCACACGACGCGGCCGTCCGCGCGCCGCGCGCACGAGTGCCAGCCGCCCGCTGCCACCTGGCGCACGGGCGCGGCGCCGGCCGGCGCCGTCGCCCCGAGGAGCATGGTGACCAGCGCGCCGAGCAGCGCCGTCACCACGCCATGGCCCGCCGTCATCGGGACCCGCCTCGCGCTGATTTCGGACACGCACTGGGTACGTACGGACGGCACGCGACGATCTCCCCGGTGCAGGGTACCAGCCCCGGGCCCCGCCGTGCTACATGACTGGCGCATGGCGGAAGAACGGCCGGAGAAGAGCCTGGATGGCGCGGTGGCGGTGCTCTGCCCGGTGCGCGGGTGCGGCCGGCCGGTGGCGCTCGGCGCGCG
>JACRCY010000276.1 GCA_016218785.1 Deltaproteobacteria bacterium | reverse complement strand
TCGGCGTAGAAGATGTGGTGGCCGGCGTACAGGGCCATGCACTCGCCCAGCCAGCGCTCCATGGAGTGGGCGATGGGGAGGTAGCTGAGGTAGCGGTCGTCGGGCTGCAAACTGAGGATCTTCTGGAGGCCCTCGCAGGGGCCGAGCATGGCGCCGAAGGTGAGCAGGGCGCCCTTGGGTACGCCGGTGCTCCCCGAGGTGTAGATGATGGTGGCCACCTCGTCCGCCGAACGGTCGACGGCGACCTGCAGCGGCTGCTGCTTCGCGACGACGTCGTCCCACTTGTCGAGCCCGCTCGCGCTCGGCGGCGCCAGCGGGAAGGCGATCTGGGGCAGCCCCTTCGGCACGCCGTCCTTCATCTGCCCGTCCCACACCGGGTCGAGCTTCCCCACGAAGAGGAGCCTGGCCTCGGAGTGCTCGAGGACGTGGCGCGTGATCTCCTGCGTGAGGATCGGGTAGACCGGGATGCTGCGGTGCCCGGCCATCCAGATGGCGAGGTCGGCCATGATCCAGTGCGCGCAGTTCTTGGAGCAGATGGCGATGGAGCTGCCTGGCTCCAGCTTGAGGCTGCGCAGGTAGCTGGCCATGCGCCGCGCCTGACCCATCACGTCGGCGAAGGTGTAGTCCTTGACGTTGCCCGGGCCGACGGGCTGCGTCAGGAAGACCCTCGCCGGCGTGGTCTTCTCCCAGTGATAGGCATGCTCGAGTAGGGTCTTCTGCTCAGTCATCGGATCCTCCCTGTCACAATGCCGCAGTGGTTCCCCCGACCGAGTACCACTCTTCGGGGCTCTGAGTCGAGCGTGGGGTGGAGTCCCGTCGACGACCGCGGGCCGTGACCCGCCCGGCCTGGTGCGCCGCCGTGGTGCGCCGGCCTAGGTCAGGCCGGCGCGCACCTCGCGCGCCGCGGCCACCATCTCGAGGAGGGCCGGCCGGACCTCCTCCCAGCGGCGGGTCTTCAGCCCGCAGTCCGGGTTCACCCAGAGCTGGTCGGCCGCGAGGACCGCGAGCGCCTTGCGCAGGAGGTCCACCATCTCCTGGCGGGTGGGCACCCGCGGCGAATGAATGTCGTACACGCCGGGCCCGATGCCGTTCGGGTACCGGTACCGGCCGAAGGCGCCGAGGAGCTCCATCTGCGAGCGCGAGGTCTCGATCGAGAGGGCGTCGGCGTCGAGGGCCGCCACCGCCTCGATGATGTCGCCGAACTCGGCGTAGCACATGTGGGTGTGGATCTGAGTCTCGTTCCGGACCCCGCTCGAGGCGAGCCGGAAGGCGCGCACGGCCCAGTCGAGGTACCCGGGCCACTCGGCGCGCCGCAGCGGCAGCCCCTCGCGCATGGCGGGCTCGTCGATCTGGATCAGCCGGATGCCGGCGCGCTCGAGGTCGGCCACCTCGTCGCGCACGGCCAGGGCGAGCTGCAGGGCGGTCTCGGCCCGCGGCTGATCGTCGCGCACGAACGACCACTGGAGCATGGTTACCGGGCCGGTGAGCATGCCCTTGACGGGGCGCGCGGTGAGCGACTGGGCGTAGGCGCTCCACCTCACGCTCATGGCCGCCGGGCGCGACACGTCGCCGAAGAGGATGGGCGGCTTCACGTAGCGCGAGCCGAAGCTCTGCACCCACCCGTGCTCGGTCTGCGCGTAGCCGCGCAGCTGCTCCGCGAAGAACTCGACCATGTCGCCGCGCTCGAACTCCCCGTGGACGAGCACGTCGAGGCCCGCCTCCTCCTGGAAGCGCACGCACGCCGCGATCTCCGCCTCCAGGTACTCCCGGTACTGCGCCTCGCTGCGCTTGCCGGCGCGCCACTCGGCCCGCGCCGCCCGCACCGCGGCGGTCTGCGGGAACGAGCCGATGGTGGTGGTGGGGAGCGGGGGCAGCCGGAGGCGCTCCTGCTGCGCGCGGCGACGCTCGGGGTAGGCGGCAGCGCGGCGGAGCAGCTCCTCGCCCACTCGCTCCATCCGCGCGCCCACGGCGGCGTCGTGGATGCGGGTCGAGGTGCGCCGGCTCTCCATGGCGGCGCGGTTCTCCGCGAGTGCGGCGGCCACCGCCGCGGTCTCGCCCGACGCGGCGCGCGCCAGCACGACGACCTCTTCGAGCTTCTGCCGCCCGAAGGCCAGCCACGACCGCAGCTCCGCGTCGAGCCTCGTCTCCAGCTCGAGGTCGAGGGGCGCGTGGAGGAGCGAGCACGAGGGCGCCACCTGCACGCGATCCGCTCCCCGGGCCTGAACGGCGCGGTCGACGAAATCACCCAGGCGGCGGAGGTCGCTCCGCCAGACGTTGCGGCCGTCGACCACACCGAGGGAGAGCGTGAGCCACCCGGGCGCCTGGGCGAGGGCCCTTTCGAGCTGCCCGGGCGCGCGCTGCAGGTCGAGGTGCAGGCCGTCCACCGCGAGATCCATCGCGAGGGTCAGGTTCTCCCCGAGGTCACCGAAGTAGGTCGCGAGCATGAGCCGGAGCCCGGGCGCCTGCGCCCGCAGGCTCGCGTAGGCGGCGACGTACGCGGCGCGCGCCTCCGGGTCGAGATCGAGCACCAGGCACGGCTCGTCGAGCTGCACCCACTCGGCGCCGGCGGCCTTGAGGCGCCGCAGCACCTCGCCGTAGACGAGGAGCGCCGCGTCGAGCAGCATGAGGGGCTGCACCTCGGGCGATTTCGCCTTGCCGCGCAGCAGGAACGAGACGGGCCCGAGCAGCACCGGCCGGGTGCGCAGGCCCAGGTCCCGGGCCTCGAGGAACTCGTCGAGCACCTTGTTCGAGGCGAAGCGGAAGCGCTGCCCGGCCTCGAACTCCGGGACGATGTAGTGGTAGTTCGTGTCGAACCACTTCGTCATCTCCATGGCGGGCGCGCCGGGCTTCGGGCCGCCGGCCTTGCGGCCGCGAGCCATGGCGAAGTACGTGTCGAGGTCCACCGTGATGCCGTCCCACGCGTAGCGGGTCGGCACCGCCCCGAGCATCGCGCACGTGTCGAGCACGTGGTCGTAGAGCGAGAAGTCGTTCGACGGGATGGAGGCGACGCCCAGGCGCTGCTGCAGGCTCCAGGCCTCGCGGCGCAGCGCCGCGGCCGCCTCGAGCAACTGCGCCTCGGTGCGCCTTCCCGCCCAGTGCTCCTCCAGCGCCTTCTTCAGCTCGCGCCGGAGCCCGATGCGGGGGAACCCCAGGTTCGCGCTCGCCACCATCGCGTCGCCTCCTTCGACTGAGAGATCAGTCTGACTTGGATGACGCCGGAGGGCAATCGGCCGGCGCGGCCGCGACGATCGGGGGTCACAGCGGGAGCGCGTTGCGCTAAGCTGGTGAGGTGAGACGGCTCGACCCGCGCATCGCCGCCCTGCTCGTCGTGGCAGGGCTCGCCGTGTCGTCGTGCCGCTTCGACTTGGCGGGGCTGGAGCCGCTGCCCGCTGACGCCGCCGGGCACGGAGACGCAGCGGCGCCGGCCGATGCCCCGGCCGGGGACGCGCCGGTGCCGGCCGATGCCCCCGCCGGCGACGGGCCGGCGCCGGCCGATGCCCCGGCCGAGGACGCGCCGGCGCAGGCCGACCGGCTCGACGCCGCCGGCAGCGACGCCGGCGACGCCTCGTCGTGCGCGTCGCCGTGCACCTCGTGTCAGGGCGACGGGACCTGCCAGATCGACTGCGGGGCCGGCGAGTGCGGCTCCGGGGTCACCTGTCCCGCCGGGCGGCCGTGCATCGTCAACTGCCTTGGCGCTCAGGCCTGTGAGACCGGCCTCGTGGACTGCTCCCTGGCCACCCGGTGCGAGATCAACTGCGTGGGCACCGACGCCTGCGACAACGGGGTGCTCTGCGGCGGGTCGGAGTGCCGGGTCACCTGCACCGGGCAGGCCGCCTGCGAGGACCAGGGGGTCGACTGCCAGGCCGCCGCCTGCACCATCGCGTGCAATGGCCCGAGCGCCTGCCGCGACCACGTCTGCTGCAACGGCGGCGACTGCGCCGGCGCCTGCACCAGCTCCAGCGGCGGGTGCTGCAGCTGCTCCGGCTGCTGAGCGCCGGCCGCCTCCCGCTGCGTCACCCGCGCGGCGCCCGACGGCTCGCGGCTCGCTCCGGCGGGGGGCCCGCACCACCTCGCTCGAGCACCACCAGCACCACCGAGGCGCAGATGAGCACGTAGCCGATCACGGTCTGCAGCCGCAGCTGCTCGCGCCACGCAACCAGCGCCACCACGCCGGCGAGGAGCGGCTCCGCCAGGCTGAGCGTCGCGATGCGCCCGGCCGGGAGGTAGCGCAGCGCGTAGTTGAGCGAGGTGTGGCCGATCATGGTCGGCACCAGCGCCATCAGGCCGAAGCACAGCCACGACCGTGGCGAGTGGTGGACCACGGGCTGGCCGAGCGCCACGAGGACGCCGAAGCACACCACGGCGGCGATGAAGTACAGCGCGGTCACGTAGACGCGGTTGTCGAGCTTCTCGCGCACCCGCTTGCCGAGGAGGAAGTAGCAGGTGAAGAGGCACGAGCAGAGCACGGCCAGCGCGTCGCCCGGGAGGTGCTCGCGGCTCAGGCGCAGGTCGGCGCCGCCGATCACCGCCACCCCGAGCAGGCCGACGAGGATCGAGACGAGCAGGCGCCGCCCCAGCCGCTCCCCGAAGAGGAAGTGGCTCGCGACGGCGGTGATGACCGGGTTGATGGCGAAGAAGGTGGCGGCGTTCGCCACCGTGGTGCGCTGCACCGCGGCGATCCAGCTGAGGAAGTGGCAGGCCAGCGCCACGCCGGCGAGCCCGAGCAGCAGCCAGTCGCGGCGGTCGAGGTCGCGCAGCGCGAGGAGGCGCACGCCGGCCAGCGGCGCCAGCAGGAGCGAGGCGATCAGCAACCGCCACGCGGCGATGGCCGCCGCAGACGCGTCGCCGATGCGGATCAGGTTGCCCGACTGGCTCGCCGCGAGGAGGCCGATCCCCAGGAAGAGCACCAGGGAGCGGGGGACCGACATCGCTCCCCTACCCTCCCTGCCCGTGGTCGGGGCGCCGCCCGCGCCGGGCGCGGGGGCTGGGCGCGGAGGATGGATCTCTGACCACCTCGGTCATTCGGTCGCACATTGCGACGCCGGGCCCACCCTGTCAACGCGCCGGCGAAGGCCGCCGGTTCGACGTCGAGCCTGGAACCTCCGACCTTCGCGCCGCCTGCGGTGTGCTACGCTCCGCCGGGCGCACCGGCAGGGACGCCCGCGCACCCATGAAGCTCCAGACCTTCGTCATCCTCGCAGTGGTCCTCGTGGTCGTGACGTTCTTCATCGATCTGCGGGTGGCCATCCCGCTGCTGCTGCTCGCCCCCTACTGGCTCGGTCCGGTGGCGGTGCGGTTCCTCTCGCGCTACTCGCGCGCGTCACAGCTCACTCCCTTCCGCCCCGGCGTGGACGTCGCGCCCGAGCCGGCGCGCATCTACCTCGCGGGCGCCGAGAACACGCTGCGCGGGCTGGGCTTCACGCCACTCGGGTGCTGGCGCCAGTCCGGCTTCGCGAGCAACGTGACGGCCTGGCTCGTGGTGCTGGACAACGCCGCCGCCGGAACTGCCGCCATGACCACCGCGATCCAGACCACGGGGGCCCCGGGCGCGGGCCGGCTCGTCACCTTCGCCGAGCTGTGGACGCGCCTCGACACGGAGCGCTCACTCACGACCAACAACAGCCCGCAGCCCAACGCCTTCGACCCCGTGCCCGGCCGCACTGTCGAGAGGTTCCCCTCCCTCTGGGACCTCGGCCGGCTCTGCCGCGCGCACGAGGCCCTGGTCCGGCGGATGGGCACGCCGCAGCCAGGCGGCCCGCTGGCCGGCCGGCCGACTGCCGAGGTGGTGCAGGAGGCCATGACGAGGGAGATGACCGCCCAGGTGGCCGCCGGCTTCCTCTTCATCGACGGCGACAGCTACCGGCCGACCTGGAAAGGGGCCGCGCTCATGTCGTGGCGCCTGCTGTGGCCCGCCAAGGCGCTGCGCGAGGCCCGCGTCCGGCGACGGGCCGAGGCGCTGCTGGCCGAGCTGGGCGTGTAGCCCGCCCGGCCGCAGCTACTTGGTACGCCGGGCCTCGGGCGCCTCACCCGCGAAGAGCTGGGTCACGAAGAACTCGCGCCGCCCGCCGACCTCGCGGCCGAGGCTCAACCCGATCCCCACGCGCGTGACGTCCGGTGACAGGCAGTTCCGGCGGTGCCCCGGGCTCTGCATCAGGCCCCGCTGCGCCTCGCCGAGCGAGTAGGCGCGGGCCACGTTCTCGAGCAGGACCTGCGGCCGCAGCCCGGCCCGCGCGGCGCGCGCCGCCGGATCGCCGCTCCGCGGCGAGATGTGCCCCACGAACCCGCCCGCCAGCATGTCGTCGCTGTGGGCGCGGGCCACCTTGCCCAGGCGCTCGTCCCACGCGAGCGCCTTCAGGCGGGCGCGCACGCGATCGGCGTTGAGCAGCACGAGGAGGCGTTGCTCCGCGGCGCCGGCGTCGGTGACCCCGGCATCGTCGCCGCTCGCCACGACGGCCCGCGTCGGCACCGGCACGCCGCAGAAGACCGGGAAGTTGGCGAGGACGGTGGCCCCATGCGGATCGTCCGCGGTCACCTCCAGCTGGTGGCGGCCGGTGGCGGAGCAGAGGAAGCGCACGTCGAAGGCCTCGCCGGCGCCGCCCGGAGCCACCTTGTCGACCGACCCGTCGGGTCGGGTGATGAAGACGCGCGGGCTCGTGAAGGGTCGATCTACGCGGCCCCGCAGCCGTGCCGCGCCGCCGGCGGGCAGGCCGCGCGGGAACGGGTCGGTGGCGATGAAGGTCTCCTGGAACGCGATGACGACTCGTCGGCCCTCGGGCCGGGGGACGCTGCCGATGCCGAGGCGGCGGTAGCGCCCCGCCTTGAGCACGCCGGGGACCCGCTCCCGCAGGTCGGACTCGAAGGCCGGCAGGACCTCGTCCGGAACGATCGCGATGAGCAGGTGCGGGGCCGGCTCGACAAGCCCCTGGTGCTGCACGGCGAACTCGACCAGGTCGAAGGGGGTGTGCCCCTCGTCGGGGAGCGTGCGCGCCAGCGCCTCGGCCGCGGCATCGAGGCGGCGATCGCGGCGCGGGACGTCGCGCCCCAGCCCCTGCGCCACCCCGGCGATCACCACCGTCAGGCGGTCCGCCGGCTCGCCCTGGGCGGGCGCGGCCGCGGGCTCGTTGTAGGCCCGAGCCCCGGCGGGCGCCGCGGCGGG
This sequence comes from Deltaproteobacteria bacterium, assembly GCA_016218785.1. Lineage (GTDB taxonomy): Bacteria > Myxococcota_A > Polyangia > JACRCY01 > JACRCY01 > JACRCY01. Next base: position 4 of record JACRCY010000276.1, on the reverse strand, counting down.
CTCC
>JACRCY010000285.1 GCA_016218785.1 Deltaproteobacteria bacterium | reverse complement strand
CGCCGCCGGAGCCGGCGCCGCCGCCGGAGCCGGCGCCGCCGCCGGAGCCGGCGCCGCGGCGGGCGCTGGCGGATCGGGCCGCAGCGGCGGATCGGGCCGCAGCGGCTCATGCGCCTGACAGGCCCAGGTCGAGAGCAGGGCGACGGCGAGCAGCCCGCCAGTGATCCGCATGGGGGCAACTCTAGCATCGAATGCCGTGGCCAGCTCACTTGCCTCCGGCTCCGCCTTGTGGCATTGCGGTCGCATGGCGTCCCCGGGGATCCTCACGGCCGTGCGACGGGCGCTGTCGCACACGCTCCGGGTGCCGCCGGCGGCGACCCCGCGCCAGGTGCGCGTCGACGGCCTCATCGCGTCGGCCGTCGGGCTCGTGGTCGTGCTGGCGGGGACGCTCGGGGCCATGCTGCTGGAACGGTACGGCCCGACCCAGGGCCTGACGGTCGGGTTCGGCCGCGTCATGCTCGCGTTGGTCTTCGTCGGCTACGGCTTCCTCATCATCGGGGGGTATCGGGCCGTGACCGGGCGACACCCCGCGAGCGAGCATCACGACTCCCTGTCATCGCTGCGCCGCATCGTGACGGGCGTCGTCGTCGTGATCATCGCGTTCGCGCTGTTCTATGGCCTGCTGCTGCTGGTGGGGCTCGTCATGGGTTGGAAGTAACGGCTCACCACTCGCCGTCGCGCACGGGCGCGCCGTTGCCCGGGACCTTGAGCTGCTTCAGCGGCCCCACGGCGACGGGCTCGTCGTCCTGGAGCGGCAGGGCGCTCTTCCCGGCGTCGAGCTCCTTGACCGACTTCACCTTGGCGAGCGCGTCCTGCGGGGCCACGGTGCCGAGGTGCTCGTCGTAGAGATCGAACCACGGCAGGCCGTGGCGGGCGTACTCCCTGGCGGTCACGGGCGTGCGCGGGGGTCGCTCGCCGGTCAGCTCGCGCCACAGCTCGCTGTTGACGAGGTGCACGAAGATCCGGGCGGTGTGCGCGGGATCCCAGGTGTCGAGGCCGTGCGGATCCGGGTAGACCTTCTGCCGCATGCGCCCGCCGGCGGCGAGCCCCATGGCGCTGGCGCGGCGGCGCGGGGCGGCGGCCGGGACGGGGCCGCCGGCGCAGGCGAGCGGCCCGGCCGCGGCGAAGCAGCACATCCGCTCGACGAACGGCGGCTCGTCGGGGAACCGGCCGGCGCGCGGCTCGAACACCTTGAGCTGGAGCCCGCCGCAGCGCTCCTCGCCGCTCACCTGCCCTTCGACCGTGTAGCCCAGGCCGAGCGGCATGGCCACGAACTGTCGGATGAACCCCTGGCCCGCGGCGATGCCGTCGAGCCAGGGCTGGTGCGGCGCCACCACGTAGTCCTGCGGGCCTTGGTGCAGCTCCTCGGACCAGGCCTTGCCGGTGATCGCGCAGACCTTGCCGACCGCCACCTTGAGAGCGCGCGGCTTCCACGCCGGGGCGTGGAAGCAGAGCCACATCGCCTCGCGCTGGTACATGGGCAGGATGATCCCGCCCCGCTCGCGCCACTCGGCCGGGATGCGGTCGCCGAGGTCGTCGATGCGCCGCAGCGGGAAGGTGCCGAGCCCGGGCGGTAGCGGGTACTCCTTGCCGTCGTCCGGGATGCGCAGGGTGCGCTGGAACGTCACCTCGAGCCCGTCGCCGAAGCGCAGCCGGTCGCGGGTGACGGCGATCGTGAGCTGGTTCGTGGTCGTCATCGGTGGTTCGCCTCCTTGCCCGGGTTGACGGGGGCGCCCGGCGGCCGTCACCGCGTCCGCGCGCGAATCGCGCAACCCGGCCCCGCGGCAGGGGAATCGCGCGGCGCGCGCCGCGCGGCGTGACAAATCGGCGGCGCCGTCGTCTACTACCTGACGTGGAGGCCAGGCGCATCGACGACGGCGAGTTCCGCGATCACCTCCGCGCGGGGCAGCTCCAGCGCGCGGCCGCGTTCGCGGGCCTGCTCCAGGCGCTGGATCCGGGCGTGCCGGCCGCGTGGCGGACCCGGCTGCTCGCCGCCACGCACGCGGTCTAGACCGCGCCCAGCGCGACTCCCTGCCGGCGTGTCACCGCACGGGTGTACAATCGGCGCACGCCAGCCCTCCTCACCGGAGCCGCGAGACATGCACATGATCGAACCCGACGTGGCGCCCGACCTGTCGGTACGCACCGCCTCGGCGACGCCCGCGGCGGAGCCCGCCCGGTCCGTCCGGCTGCACCTCGACCTCGACGACCCGGAGATCGTGGCCGCCGTCGTCGAGCATCCCGACGGCCCGGCGCGGGTCCAGTTCGTGACCACGTGCCTCAAGATCGGGGTCCTGTCCCTGCGGGCCGCGCGGGGGCTGGTCGACGGCGAGGCCATCCGCCGCGAGGGGGACACCCTGGTCCGGCAGCTGACCGAGCGCCTCACCGGGTACCGCACGCTCCTCGAGAGCAACCTCGCCAGCACCCTCACCCACTACTTCGACCCCAGGAGCGGGCTCTTCTCGCTCCGCGTGGAGAACCTGGTCAAGGACGACGGCGAGCTGGCCAGCCTGATCCGCGCGCAGGTCGCCACGGTGCAGCACGACCTGCAGGGCACCCTCGAGAAGTTCATCGGCGAGAACTCCGCCTTCCTCGCGCTTCTGTCACCGGGGGAGTCCAACCAGCTGCTGACCGCGATGCGCAGCACGGTCGACGACGTGCTGCAGACGGAGCGCGCCGCCATCCTGGGCCAGTTCAGCCTGGACGACCCGACGAGCGCGCTGTCCCGGCTGGTGCGCGACCTGACCACCACGCACGGCAGCCTCACGGACGCGCTGGCCACCAAGATGGAGACCATGGTGGGCGAGTTCTCGCTCGACCGGCCGGACTCGGCCCTCTCCCGCCTGGTCGGCCGCGTGGAGGCCGCGCAGAAGAACATCACCCGGGAGTTCTCCCTGGACAACGCCGAGTCGGCCCTCTCCCGCCTGCGCCACGAGATCCAGACGCAGCTCGCCACGCTGGGCGAGGCCCAGGCCGCCTTCCAGCAGCAGGTAGTCGGCCTCCTCTCCAGCATGGCCGCGCGCAAGGAGGCCGAGTCGCGGAGCACCACCCACGGCGCGGTGTTCGAGGAGGAGGTCGGCCGCGAGCTGCGCGCCGTGGCGGCCCCGGCCGGCGACGTCGTCGAGGACTGCGGCACGACCCCGGGGCAGATCCCCAAGTGCAAGGTGGGCGACTTCGTGGTGACGCTGTCGCCCGACTCCGCGGCGCCCGGCGCGCGGATCGCCGTCGAGGCCAAGGAGTCCGGGGCCTACGACCTCCGCAAGACGCTGGACGAGGCGGACGTGGCCCGCCGCAACCGGGACGCGGGCGTGGGCCTGTTCGTGCACTCCACGCAGACCGCGCCGACGGGGCTCGAGCCGCTCGCGCGCTACGGCGCCGACATCATCGTCGTCTGGGATCCGGGCGATCCGTCGACCGACGTGGTCTTCCGGGCCGGCTACCTGGCGGCCAAGGCCCTGTCGCTGCGCGCCGCCCGGCGCTCGCAGTCCGAGGCCGCCAGCTTCCAGAAGATCGACCAGGCCATCGAGGTCATCCGCAAGCAGCTGGAGGGGTTCGGCGAGATCAAGACCAGCTCCGAGACCGTCGGCAACGCCGCGAAGAAGATCCTCGATCGCGCGCGCATCATGAGCGAGGAGATCGAGAAGCAGGTGGCCGTCCTCGCCGAGCAGGTCGCGGCCGTGAAGGCGGACGACGACGGCGGGTGAGCCGGTCCGGCGTCAGTTGGTCGCCAGGCCCGCGCGCACCCACTCCCGGAGGGCGGCCTCGCCGAGGAGGCCGACCTGGGCCCTACGCCGCGCGCCGTGGATGAGCACGAGCTTGGGGATGGCGGTCACGCGGAACTTCCGCGTCAGCTCCGGGTTCTCGTCGACGTTGACCTTGACCACCTTCACCCGCCGCCCGAGCGTCGCGGCCACCTTCTTGATGATGGGCTGAAGCGCCAGGCAGGGCGGGCACCAGGGGGCCCACAGGTCCACCAGGACCGCGGGCGCGTCCGCGACCAGCGCCGCGAAGGTCGCGTCGGTGGCGTGGTGGATGCGGCCGGTCGCCGCGCGTGACCGGCCGACGGGCGGGCGCGACGCGCCGCCGCCGCGACGGAGCGCGGCGCGGTTTCGGGGGGGTCCGTCGGGTCGTGGCCATGGGGGCCTCCTGGGCGTGAGCATACTCCGAAGCTCGGCCCTTGCCACGACGCACAACTAACGGTATCTAGGGGACATTGACGCGGCCGCCGGGGTATCCGTGCGTCCGCCCACCACCGGCACCGCGGCCGGGGGGAGCCGATGCGCGAGCCATTCGAGATCCCGGAGTTCCTCGTCGACCGCCTGCGTCGCCGTCGCTGCGTCTTGTGCGCCGGCCTCGGCCTCGGCCGATCCGCGGGCCTCGGCTTCCCCACGTGGAGCGCACTGGCCGGCCAGATGGGCGATTGGCTGCGCGTCGAGGGCCGCCCGGCCGACGAGGTCTCCTTCGAGGAATTGCGCTGCGCCCTCGCCGACGGCGACCTCTTCACCGTGGTCGGCTACCTCGCGCGCCGCCTCGGTCGTGACTACTGCGTGGCGCGCCTCCGCGAGTCCTACCCCGGCGTCCCGGAGCTGCCGCCGCTCTACCGGGCGCTGGCGCGCCTCCCGTTCCGCGGTGTGATCTCGACCGGCTTCGACACGGTGCTCGGCCGTCCGTTCGGCATCGACGAGGACGACGGCCCGCCGGTCTTCACCCACATCGACGGCGCGGCGATCCGGGCGCATCGCGGCCCCTTCTTCCTCGCCGCGCACGGCGAGCTCTCCCGCCCCGCCACGCTGATCCTGTCGCGCACCGATCTGCGCCGCGCCGTCGCCGATCCCGACTACAGCGCCTTCTGCCGCGAGCTGTTCGGCCGCTACTCGCTGGTGTTCGTGGGCTTCGCGCCCGCGGACCCGGACTTCATCGCGCTCCTCGAGCGCCACTTCGGCGGCGCGCCCCGGGCGCTCCTGCCCCACATCATGCTCGCCGACGGGGTACCCCCCCTCGAGGTCAAGGAGCTGAAGGCCGCGCACGGCGTGGTGGTGGTGCCGGTGGGGGGAGATCTCCCCGCCTTCGTCGCCGCCCTCGCCGACCGCGTCGCCAGCGCCGAGGCCGCGAGCCGCCCCGATCCCGACGATCTCCAGGGGTGGCTCCAGGTGCTGCAGACCGACGCCTCCGACGGTGGCGCCTGGGAGGCGCTGGCCGCGCTCGAGGCCTCCCTCCGCGAGCGCCGCGACCACCAGCAACTGGTCGAGCTCCTGCTCGGCCGCCTCGACCACGAGCGCCGGCCGACCGACCGGCGCCGCACCCTGAGCGAGGTGGCGGGCCTCTTCGAGCACGAGCTCAACGACCCCGAGCGGGCCCTCACCACGCTGCTGGCGTGCCTGCGCGAGGATCCCGACGACGACCAGATCCTGGCCGGGCTCGAGCGCGTGGCGGCCCGGACCGGACGCTGGGGCGAGGTGGTGGGCGACTACGCCCAGACGCTGCACGACGCCATGGGGACCCCGGCCGCGGCCCACTGGCTCCGGCTGGGACGCCTGTACGAGGAGAAGCTCGGCCAGCTCGACTTCGCCCTGTCCGCGTACGAGCGCGCCGTCGCCCTCGACCCGACGCTGGTCGAGGCGCACGCGGCGCGGCTGGCGGTGCTGCGCCGCGCCGAGCGCTGGCGCGCGCTGGTCGAGGCGCTGGCCGCCCAGCTCCGCATCGAGACCGACCCCGCGCGCCAGACCGACCTGTGGGTCAACATGGCCGACGTGCACGAGACGCGCCTCGACGAGCCGGCGCAGGCGGCGACGGCGTACCAGCGCGCGCTCGAGCTGGAGCCCGAGAGCCCCGAGATCCTCGCGTCCCTCGAGCGCTTGCTGCGCCGCCTGGGCTACTGGCGCGACCTGTGCGAGGTGCTGCGCCGCCGCGCGGCCCTGGCCTTCGACCCGGAGGTGGCCGCGTCCCTCCGCCACGAGATCGGCGAGATCCGCGCCGCCCGTCTCGGCGACGCCGCCGGCGCCGTCGCCGCCTTCACCGAGGTGCTGGCCGCGCACCCCGAGCGCCTGCCGACGCTGCGGGCCCTCGAGCGCCTCCAAGCCGACTCCGGCAACCTGGTGGAAGCCACCCGCATCCTCGAGCGCTTGACCGAGGTGGCCGACGGTCGCGACGAGCGCCTCGCGCTGCTGAAGCGGCTCGCGGCCCGGCGCTGGGAGCTGCACGACGAGGCCGGCGAGCTCCTCGTGTACGAGAAGATCCGGGAGCTCGCGCCCGACCACCCCGACGCCCTGGACGGCCTGGCGCGGCTCCTGGGGCCGGCCGGCCGCCACCAGGAACTGGCGGCCGTGCTCGAGCGCGCGGCCGAGCTGGCACCCGACCCGGCCCGCCGCCGCGCCCACCGCGCGGCGCTCGCCGGGCTGGCCGAGCGCGAGCTGGGCGACCTGGCGCAGGCCACGCAGATCTACGAAATGCTCGCGGCCGAAGGCGACGACGACGCCCTCGCCGCGCTCATGCGCCTGCACGAGCGCCAGGGGAACCACGAGCAGGTGGCCGCGGTCGCGCTCCGGCGCGCGGAGACGCAGCCCGACGCGACTGCCCGCGCCGAGCTGGTCGCCATCGCCGGCGTCATGGCCGCCGAGCACCTGGGCGACCTCGAGGCGGCCGAGGCGCGCTTCGCCCAGGCCCTCGAGCTGAACGACGCGCACCTGCCCTCGCGCCTCGGGCTCGTCGCCATCTACCGGAGCCGCGGGGACTACCTGCACGCCGCGCGCCTCCTCGACGAGACCGCCGCGCGGACCCAGAACCGCCTGCAGCGGGCGCGCTTCCTGCACGAGGCCGGCAGCCTCTACCTGGAGCACCTCGACGACGAGGAGCAGGCCGCCGAGTTGTTCGCGCGGGTGCTCGAGATCGATCCCGAGCACGTCGCCGCCGCCGCCCTCCTCGCCGAGCGCGCCTGGCGCCGGGGCGAGTGGGCGCAGGCCGAGCCACTCCTCGAGATCCTGGTGCGCAAGACCGGGCAGAAGGACCCGGAGCTGAAGCCGCGCCTGCTGGCGCGCCTGGCGGCCTGCTGCGCGAAGCTCGGTCAACCCGACCGGGCGCTGCGGCACTACCGTGCGGCCCGGGGCCTCAGCCCCACCGATCGCGACGTCCTCGGCGGCCTCGCCGCGCTGCTCCACGAACGCGTCATGGCGGCCACCGGAGACGAGCACACCCCGCGGCTGGACGGCCCCGTGGCCGAGGACGCCCGCCCGGGCGGCCGCGACGAGGCCCGCGAGGCCGTCGACTCGCTGCAGACGCTGCTCGTGAACCATGGTGACGATCTGAGCGAGGCGGAGCGCCTCGGGGTGCTGCAGGGCCTGGGCCAGCTCCACGTGCGCCTCGGCCAGGGTGATCGGGCGCTCCAGCTCTTCGACGCCGCGCTGGCGCTCGAGCCGCAGGACCGCACCTCGCTCGAGGCCTCCCTGCCGGTGGCGCAGGCACGGCAGGACTGGCCGCGCGTGATCGACGTCCTCGAGCGCCTCATCGAGATCGCACCCGAGGACGAGCAGGCGCGGCTCCTCGAGCGCCTGGGCGACGTCTACATCGATCAGCTCGAGGACCCGGTGGAGGCCGCCAAGGCCTACGAGGCCGCGACCCAGTCGGGCCCGCGCCGCCGGGCCGCGCTCACCAAGCTGATGGACCTGTACAGCCAGCAGAAGGCCTGGGTCCGCGCCGTCGAGGTCATCGAGGCGCTCTGCCACCTGGTCGACGACGCCCCCAGCCGCGCCCGCTACCACCACGCGGCCGGCGTCATCTGCCAGGAGGAGATCGGCGATTTCGACCGCGCCCTGAAGTTCTTCAACCAGGCCCTCGAGACGGCGCCCGAGGACCTCCGGCCGTTCGAGCTGCTGGAGCGCATCTTCGTCGAGCGCGACGATTGGAAGGGCCTGGCCAAGGCCTACGGCAAGCACCTCAAGCGCCTGCCCACGCAGGGGCTCGAGTCGCTGCGGCGCGGGCTCTGGCTCACCCTCGGCGAGATCTGCCTGAAGCGCCTGGGCGAGACGGAGAACGCCATCGCCGCGTTCGAGGTGGTGGCGACCCTCGACCCCGACAATCGCGAGCACCAGCGGCGCCTGGCCGCGCTGTACCTCGAGGCCGGGCCCGACGCGCGGGCCAAGGCCATCGACGCGCACCAGGCGTTGGTGCGACGGGACCCGGGCCGCGCCGACGCCTATCACACCCTCTTCCGCCTCTACTCCGAGGTGCGCGAGTGGGACCGCGCCTTCTGCGTGGCCGCGGCCCTCGTGACGCTCCAGGAGGCCGACGCCGACGAGCTGAAGCGCTACGAGGAGCGGCGGCCCACCGGGCTGTCGCCGCCGCGCGCCGCGCTCTCCGAGGACCTGTGGAAGAAGGCCGTGATGCACCCGGACGAGGACCGCTTCGTTGGTGCCGCCTTCTCGCGCCTCGGCGGCGTGGTGGCGCTGCTGCGGGCCAAGGAGCCGGAGGCCTTCGGTCTGCGCCGCCGCGACCGGATCGACGCGGCGGCGGACGAGCGCGCGATCGTGAAGCTGTTCCGCCGGGCGTGCGAGACGCTCGCCGTGCCGCTCCCCGATCTCTACCTGCGCCCCGGGCCCGCCTGGTCGGTGCAGGTGGCCAACACCGGCGAGCGGACGCTGGTGCGGCCCGCGCTGGTCGTCGGCGCGCCCGACAGCGGCGCGCCGCCCGAACGCGACCTGCTCTTCGACCTCGGCAGCCGCCTCGCCTTCACGCGCCCCGAGCGCTACCTGCGCCACGCGCTCCCCACCGCGCGCGACGTCGAGGCGGCGCTGCGCGGCATGCTGCAGTCGCTGGACGTCGACCCGCCCGCGCCGGGCATGTCCGACCCGGCCGAGGCGGACCGCATCGCCGCCGAGATCCGGCGCAGCGTGTCCCCGCAGGTGCGCGAGCCGCTCGGCGCCGCCGCGCGCAAGTGGGCCCAAGGCCACTCGAGCCTCGACGTCGCCGCGTGGATCGCGGCCGCCGACCTCACCGCCGGGCGCGCCGGCCTCATCGCCTGCCTCGACCTGGAGACCGCCGTGCGCATGCTCACCGCCGCGACCGCGGCGGCGAGCCCGCTCCGCCCGCACGAGCAGGTGCACGACCTGCTCGTCTACGCGGTCTCCGACGAGTACGCCAGCGTCCGCCGGCACCTGGGCGTGACCGTGGCGGGGCCCGCGTAGGGAGTGCCCGCCCGCCGGGCTACGGCAGCTTCGCGATGTTGTAGGTCACCGCCTGCGTGGCGGTGACGCGGCCACTGCCTCCGCGTCAAAAGGGCGCTCGGCGCACGGCCTCCACGAGGCGCGGAGTCAGGTCGCGCTCGAGCGGCCGTAGACCCGTCGCCGGCGGGTGCCGGCCGAAGACGAGCTTGATGGGCACCTGCCGCTTGCCCTTCACCTCGATCGGCGGTGGCCGGTG
>JACRCY010000284.1 GCA_016218785.1 Deltaproteobacteria bacterium | reverse complement strand
TCACGGGGGCGTGCGCGGCGGCGCCGTCGGGGCGTCGGGCGGCGCTGGCGCTGCCGCTGGCGGCCGGCCTGCTGGCGGCGGCGCGGGTCCGGCGGCGCGCGCCACGTTAGCCCGTCACCGAGGCGGCGGCGCAGCACCACGCGCCAGCCGCGGTGGGTAGCTCAACAGCGTGAGCGGGGAGTCGGTGCGGTCGGGGAGGGTCGAACTCCCGACGCTGCACGAGTGAAGTTGCACGGATGGCAGCGCCAAAAGTTTCCAGGGACGGCGGGATTGTAGGTCATTCTCGCGCGTTCGTGCTGGACACGATTGCGGGTGTACCATTCGCGATGGGGGTGCTGCCCGGCCCATGCGAAGCCGGCTCGACGGCGGCGGCCCGAGGGGCAGGCGTGAGGGGCTCACCGAACGGGCAGGCGCCGCTCCAGCGCGCCGCCCGGTGCGCGCTCAAGGTCGGCCGCAGGTGTACTTCGTGCCGCCCCACCGGCAGACGAACGCGGTGGGCGGACCGGGCCGGCCGGTGGGGACGCGCGGGTGGGCGTGCTGCCCCAGCACCACCTCGAGCATGGGCCCGCTCGACTTCCGGAGGTCGGGGCCGAAGATCGTCGAGAAGGAGCCGTCGCTCCCGCCACTCGACGCGAGCGGGAACTCGAGCACGAGGCGAGGCTTCCCGGGGCCGAGCGTGACGACGACCAGGTCGCGTCGGCTCGTGCCGGGGCCCGCGCTGTCGGTCGCGAGCATCACGGCGGGGGCGCTCGCGCCCGGCGGTACCGCGAGGGCGGAAGGCTTGCCGCCGCCCTTCGGCGGGTAGGTGTGCAGCGCCGCGCGCTCCGCGTCGGCCATGAGATCGACCACTTGCATGAGCGCGGCGCTCACCGTGCCCGGGAGGTCCACGCGGTGGCCGGCCCCCGGCCCAGCCCCCTGGACCACCAGGGCCAGACGAGGACCGGCGGGGGTGCGGTAGCGCCCGAGCACGAGGCACGCCACTCCCGGCAGGCCGTTCACCTCCCAGCGGCGCGGCGGCAGGCTCGCGTCCACGGTCCCCGCGGGCGCGGCCGCGGCGAAGACCTTGGCCGCCTGGTCGTCGGCGTGCGCGAGCGTCTCCGGTCCGACCGGGATCCGCTCGGGCGGGATCTCCGCCACCGTGAGCGGCCGCCGGCAGACCACGTGCTTGGCCAACCGGGGGGAGCCGTCGTGCAGGCGCACCTCCCACGCCGCGGCGTACGGGAGCGTGGGCAGCGTGGCCTGCGTGACGCCCGCCTCGAGCGTCATCCACCGACGCGAGACGTGCTCCGGGTGGGACGCGGGCACGGCTTCGATCCAGTACGACTCGCCAGGAGGCGGCCGCAGCGGCGCGTTGAACACCACCCGGGGCCCGACGCCGACCTCGATGGGGTTCGCCACCAGGCGGAAGCAGGGGCCGGGGTCGGCGGGCGCCAGCGCCGCGGCGGCCACGGCCGCGGGGGCGACCGGAGCGACGGCGCGGTCCGCCGCGGGCGGGCGAGTCCCAGAGCAGCCGACTGGCGACGCCAGCGCGAGCAGCACCCCCAGCGCCGGCGCGGTGAACACGTACGCGATCCGCAGCATGCCCCGATCTTGCCAGCCCCGCCGCGACGGGCTCAAGCCAGCAGGAGGGGCTCCACGTGCCGCCCGCGACGCGCCCTGACGGGGGCGCCCCAGCTCCAACCCGCGATCACATCGGCCTGTCCACCGACACCTGGCCGCCTGCCCTGGACATCCTGATTAACCTTATGCATAATTTACTCATAGGATGCTAGACCATGCCGCGCTGGCTCGCGCCACTCCTACGACGCATCCACGCGCTTTGCGCCGAGGGCCGCGTCAGCTTCACTCTCAAAGCCCTACGGGAGCTCGCGCTGCTGGACCTTGGTCTCGACGAACACGATGCCCTGGAGGTGCTCCGCGCCCTGCGGGCTGCGGACTTCCGCGATCGGCTCGTCTCCGAGAGTACGGACGAGTGGCTCTACGTGTTCAACCCAAGGATCTCCGGGCAGGTTCTGTACGTGAAGGTGATCGTGCGGGCGGGTTGTGTAGTGGTCTCGTTCCACGAAGAGGCAGACGATGACGACGAAGACCAGTAACGCCGCAGGCCGTCGATCCGCAGAGGGGCGTGGCGGGCGGCGGGTCAGAGTGCTCCCAAAGGAGGCGTGTCCTGCCTGCGGCGCGGCAATGAGAGAGCGGCGAGCCCGCCTCACCTACCCCATCAACGGGGAGGATATTGCCGTGGCCGGCGCCGCGCACCTGCACTGCCCGAAGTGCGGCGAGGTGGTCCTGCGCCTCGACGAAGCCCGGCACCTCCGGGAGAGCGCCCTCGCCGTCTACCGTGGCAAGTACCGCCTGCTCGGCGCCGACGAGATCCGGTCCCTGCGCGAACGCCTCGGCCTCACCCAGGCAGCGCTGGCTCGCCTGCTGCGCCTCGGTGGCAACACCATCTCGCGCTGGGAGTCAGGCCGCAACGCTCAGACGGCGGCGATGGACGTGCTGCTTCGCCTCATCCGCGATCTGCCCGGCAGCGTCGACTACCTGCGGACACACGCGGCGTAGACCGGTGGGACCGGGGTTTCGGTCCCATTCTGGTCCCACGCGTCCCTCCCCCCGGTCGGGACAAGTGAGCCAACTACCGGTGCGGTCGGGGAGGGTCGAACTCCCACTCCGGTTAGGGAACAGGAACCTGAACGGGCCACCTGGCCGCCGAGTACCGGGAACTTCGACGAGGCTGCGCGTCAGGAAACGTCAGGAAGCGCCACCAACACCCCCCATTTCGGTCACGGTGACAGGAATCCTGACACGGCGATAACCCTCCACGCGGGCGCAGAGGGCGAGGTGATCGCCGGCCTCGATCCACCGCGCCTCCCGGCCCCGCCTCGTCGCCGCAAGACGTACCTCGAGCGGGAGACGGAGGCCGCCGCGGAGCGGTCGGCGTTGAACGCGATCTGGCTCCGCGATGCGGCCGAGGCCGACGCCCTCGAAGCGCTCGAGGCGAAGAGACAGGCGCGCCGAGGGCAAGCGGCAGGCGTCGTGGCGTGACGTCATCCGCTGGTTCTACGACACCCTGATCGCGGCCACCGAGCGCCAGCTCGAGGGGCTGCGGTCAAGGAGCGTCCTCATGCCGGTCGCCTGAGTCGGGCCCCGCCCCCTCGGACGCAGCGCCGTGCTCTGCCTCCCAGTGACGCGGCCGGCCGTGCCCCCGGCCGCTCCGGACGCCGCTCCGGAGTGGCGTGGTGTGCCGCCCCGCCGCGATGCAGCGCGCGACCCGCCGCCGCGGGGCCCCCGACCGCTGCGTGGGGTGGCCACCGATCCGTCGTGGGACAGGGGCTGGCAGGGGCCTGTCCGTCCGACGGTGCGTGGTATAATCAATGTCGGTGGTCACGCCCGGTCTACCGATGCCCGCGCCCGCGGCTGCTGCCAGACCGCTGCGCCTCGGCAAGTACCAGATCCTCCGCCAACTCGCGACCGGCGGAATGGCGGAGATCTACCTGGCCCGCCACATGGGCATCGAGGGGTTCGAGAAGCTCGTCGTCATCAAGCGCATCCTGCCGGTGCTCGCTGCCGATCCGCACGTCGTGCAGATGTTCCTCGACGAGGCGCGACTCGCCGCCACGCTTCACCATTCGAACATCGTCCAGGTGTTCGACATTGAATGCGACGCCGGCAGCTACTTCCTGGCCATGGAGTTCCTGCACGGCGAGGACGTGGGCCGCGTGATGAAGGCCCTGCGGGCCAGCGGTCGCGAGCTGCCGCTCGAACATGCCGTCAGCATTGTGCTGGGCGTATGTGCAGGACTCCACTACGCCCACGAACGCACCGGCAGCGACGGTCAGCCGCTCGAGATCGTGCATCGCGACGTCACCCCACAGAACGTGTTCGTCACCTACGAAGGCGCCGTCAAGCTGGTGGACTTCGGGATCGCCAAGGCCTCCCGGCGCGCGACCGCGACCCGCTACGGCACGCTGAAGGGGAAGATCCGCTACATGTCGCCGGAGCAGGCGAGGTGCCTGCCCCTGGACCGCCGCAGCGACGTGTTCGCCGTGGGGATCCTGCTCTGGGAGCTGACCACGGGACGACGCCTGTTCGGCGGCCCGAGCGAGTTCGACACGCTGCGGACGATCATCGAGACCGACGCGCCGCCGCCTTCGGGCGTCACCCCGGGCTACCCGCACAGGCTGGAGCAGATCGTCCTCCACGCGCTCCGGCGACCGAAAGAGGAACGCTACCAGACCGCGCAGGAGATGCAGCTCGCGCTCGAGGAGTTCGCCTTCGAGCACCAGCTGCGCGTGTCGCCCGTGGCGTTGGCGGGCTTCATGGGGGGGCTGTTCGAAGGGAAGATCGCGGCCTGGCGCGAGGCGCAACGGCTGGGGACCAGCTTCGCGGACCATATCGTGGGCTCCATCGTCCGAGAAGGCGACGACCTGCCCTGGCTGGATGGGACCGACCCGGCCGGTGGGGACGCCGTGGCATCGGAGTACTCCTGGTCCGGCAGTGTGGTGAGCTCGGTCGACGGTCCGCCGCCGCCACGCCGCCTGGCGCGCGAGCCCACGGTCGCCGGGGTCGCGACCACGCCGGGCCGCAGGCCGGCGCGCCTGCGGCCGGCAACGCTTGCGCTCGTGATCATCGGCATGGCAGTGCTGGGCGGGAGCGCCGCGTGGGTGGCGCTGCCCCAGCGCTCCACCGCCACTCACGGGCTTGGCGCAGAGGTCGTGTCCCGGACGCCGCCGTCAGAGCCCCCGCACGCGGGATCCGCGCCCGCGAGCATGCCTGCCCGTACTCCGAGTGCGAGTGCCGTCGCGCTCGAGCGCGAGCCGCAGCGGGAGACGCTCAGCGCGCCCGCCGGGGTGGAGCGACGACGGGCGGGAGCACGGCGACCGGCGCGGCCGGCGGCGTCGCCGGTCCCGCCCCCGGCGTCGTCGCCGCCTGCGGCCGGCGGCGACCTGGACTCGATGTTCCCCCGGCCGCCGGGGCGATGAGGTGAGGTCCCGGTCCGCCGTCGTGCTGCTGCTCTCGTGCGCCGGCCTGCGCTCGTGGGCCCAAGCGCCGCCCGAACCGCCCATCAGCCCCGCGGCGCAGCCGCACATGGACGCCGCCACGCGCGCCTTCGAGCTCATGGACTATGGACAAGCCGCCGAGGCGCTCCGCGCCGCGCACCGGGTCGACCCCCAGCCCCGATTCCTGTACGCGCTCGCCCAGGCCGAGCGGCTGCGGGGCGACTGCCGGGCAGCCATCCGTGCGTACGCGGACTTCCTCGCGACCTCGCCACCAGACTGGCAGGCCCGGCCGGCGCGCCAGAATATCGCGCGGTGTCAGCGCCAACTCGCCGCCGCCACCCCCGCGACGCGGCCCCCGTCCCCGGTCGCCACGGCTGCGACTTCGCACCCGGCCACGGCTGCGGCCGCGCCGCCGCGTGTGGTTCGGTTCATGCCCCGGCCCTGGTACACGGACCTCGTTGGGAACACGCTCGGTGTCAGCGGGGTCGTGTTCCTCGTGACCGGCGCGATCGTGTGGGCGGTCGGCAAGGATGGCATCGACCAGGCGCGGGCGGCCACGGGGTACGATGGGTTCGAGAGCCGGGTCCTGGCGGGACGGACCAAGGAACGGGTCGGTGTGGCCTTCATGGCAGCCGGCGGAGCCCTCGTCGGCGCCGGCGTGGTGCGCTACCTCCTGCGTCCGGGCGCGCGCCGCGTAGAGGTCGTCGTTTCCGGCGCGCCCGTTGGCGGCGGCGGCTCCCTCCTCGTCACGGGGAGGTTCTGACCGTGGCGCGCGCGCTCGTCGCCATCCTCGCGGCCGCGCTGGCCCTGCTCGACGGTTGCTCGTCGCTGCCGTCGTTCCAGTGCTCATCGAGCGGCGTCTGCATGCATGGCGGCGTGCAGGGGATCTGCGAGGCGTCGGGGTATTGCAGCTTCCCCGACACGGCCTGCCCTCCACCCGGACGGCGCTACGGCGAGTGGGCCGGGCACGGGCTTGCTGGCCGGTGCGTCGCCGGCCTCCCGGACGGGGGGCCCGACGCGCCCGCGGATGGCCCGGACGGGGGGCCCGACGCGCCTGCCGACGGTCCGGGGCCGGCAGAGGACGCCGCACGCGACACGGGCACCGGCGACGTCGCGCCGGATGGCGAGGTCGACGCCTGCGGCGAGACCGGCCACGCCTGCTGCGACGGCGGCGCGTGCACCGCGGGCGCAGCTCTGTGCCTCGGCGGCACCTGCCAGGAGGGGTGTGGCCAGGTCTTGGACCCGTGCTGCGCGGGTGACCTCTGCGACGCCCACCTCACGTGCTGGCAGGAGTCGTGCCACGACGAGTGCGGCGATGTCGGTCAGGAATGCTGTGGCAACGTGAAGTGCCGCCCCGGCCTGCACTGTCTCGCGGCGTCGTGCTCATGACGGCGGCCCGAGGCCGGGTCACAGCAGGAGCTTCGCGAGGAAGATGTCGCGCCGGCCCCGGCTCGTGAGGGGCCCGCCGCCGAAGTCCACGGTCCCGGCGACGCTGCCCGCAAGGTCGAGCGCGGCGCGGCTCAGCGGTACGCCTGGCACCACTTGAAGGCGTAGTCCATCCGGCGGCACATCTCGGCGTCGGTCAGGGGTGAAAGCCGGGCCGTGATCCCGGGGACCTCGTCGCCGCCGAGGTTGCGCCCGGTGAGCTGGTTCACGGAGCCCTGGAGCGCCTCGAAGTTGGCGCCGAGCAGCTGACGGCCGCCCTCGAGATCGGTCTTGACCGCGTCGGTGGTGAGCGTGTCGTCGGGCGTGAGGCCGAAGGGCTGGCGGAACACGTAGCCGCAGGCATGGGCCGGCGCACTGGGGGTGAACTGCCAGCGCATGGCGTAGTAGGTCTTGGTGTCGAGGAAGCTCTCGTCGTCGAGGTGGGGGCACTCGACGCCGGCGGGAACGTAGCTGGCGATCCACTCCGCGATGGGCACCGGGGCCTTCCGCAGCGACGGGTCGACGACCATGAGGGTGCCGTCGACGTTGACCACGACCGCGATGTGGTGGTCCCAGGCCGCGAGGGTGCTCCAGGAGGCATCCGTGGTGCCGTCGGGCAGGACGAACTGCTCGGCGACGTTGAGGGGCCCCGCGAGGTAGATCTGGGCCGAGTCGAAGGCGGGCGCAGACACGGTCTTCGTGAGCATGGCGGCGGGGATGGGGCTCGGGAGCAGCACCTGGGAGGCCCCCTGCGCCAGGGAGAAGTTGACGAACGCGGCGCGGCGGTTGCAGTTCTCCTGGATCCACGCCCACGCCACGCCGAGCTCGCGCGGCGTCGGGTCCAGGGACGTGTAGGTGATGGCGCTGGCCGCCTCCACCAGCGCCAGCGCCTTGGCGGCCGTGACGGGGCGCAGGGTGGGCGACCAGAGCGTCGGCTCGGCCGGCTCGCAGGGCCCGCTCATGCAGGTGAGCGTGAGGGCGTAGGCGCCGGCGGTCTTGAGGCGGTAGGTCGCGGCCACGATGCGGTACTCCCCGTCGGCCGGCAGGACGTAGTCGGCCACGGCGTCCGCGCCGCTGGCATCCTGCCAGGCCGTGCGCGCCACCGTGGTGCCCTTGGGAGTGACGATGGCGATGGCGGCATTGACGCGCGAGTTCACCGCCCGCAGCTCGAGGCGTACCGCCCCCTTGGCGACCCCCACGAAGCGGTAGAGGTGCTTCTCCTTGAGCGCGAACGTCCCCTCGACGCGGACCCCCGGCGACGGGCCCAGGTGGACCGGCCCCATGTCGACCTGGGTACTCGAGGCGTTGTCCGCCGAGCCGTCATCGGTGAGCCAGGTGGTGTCGCCGGCGTCGACGTCGGGGTCGGCAGCGTCGCAGGCGGCAAAGGTAAGCAGGACCAGCGGTAGGGTCAGGAGGAGGCGCATGCGGCACCTTTCGGGTCAAGAGGTGGCTTCTGAGAGCTATTCGCGCTGCCCCGTTTTCGCGCGCCAGCGACGCAAGCGATCGATATTGCAGAGGCGAGGCGCTTACAAGTTGCCGGAATTGACCAGGCACCTATGGCACTCAACCCCCTC
>JACRCY010000283.1 GCA_016218785.1 Deltaproteobacteria bacterium | reverse complement strand
TCTCCCCCCGACACCTGGGGCCTGCTACCCGGCGCACCGACGCTTACCGGGACGGGACTTGCACCCGCTGGAGAGGCGCAGCGCGAAGCCGTTGCCCCAGCCCTCTCGGACTGTCGGTCGTCTTCGTCGCGACGCACCATGGCCGGCACCCTACCCCTTCGGCGCCCGGGTGACAACCGCGCCCGGCCCGCCCCCGCCCGGGCGCGGACGGCAAGGTGGGGCGGCGGCTTGGATTCTGAGGCAGGCCATCCACTGTCCGGCCGGCCGGCCGGAATCCGGACAGCCGGCGCGATGCTGCTTCCCGGGTTCTCGCCCACTTGCGTTGGGCACGGTTGTTGCTGTGGGTCCGTGTGACGGCGCACGGCTTTGCGGTTCGCCCGTCCTCGCGCGAGGTGTGACCCCTCCAATCGTGCTCCGCGGGTGGGGCGTCCCAGGAGACTTGACATTTTCGCAAGTCAAGAACCACAATGACGATGCCGGCAGATGAGGCGCTCGAGGCGGTGCGGGGCTACGCGGCCGCGAACCGCATTCGGCTCACCGGGCACGTGCTCGAGCGGATGGAGGAGCGATGCGTCACCTACGGCGACGTGAGGGAGGCCCTGATGACGGCCACCGTTTGCCGGCCCGAGCCGAACGATCGATGGCTCGTGACCGGGGGCCGGAATCAGGACGAGGAGCCGCTGGCGCTGGTTGTCGTCCTCGAGGACAGAGTGGTCGTCGTGACCGTGTTCTGAGGAGTACGCCTGACGTGGAGCGTTGCTTCAGCTGTGGTGCCAAGACCTTGGGGGCAAGCACCCTCCAGCACCAGATCCGCCTCGGTGGCTCCGTCTTTCGTGTCACGCTGGACGCGCTCGAGTGCGCATCGTGCGGCGAGTCGAGCGTAGACGGGCCCCTGCTTGCCCGCGCCGAGCTCGAGGTGGCGGCGCGCCTGGCTGCCTCCGGTTTCGCTTCCGGCCAGGCGTTCCGGTTCATGCGCAAGGCGCTGGGACTCCGGGCGGCCGATGTAGCCGCGCTGCTCGCCGTGCGTGCTGAGACCGTGTCCCGCTGGGAGACGGGAAGAACCGCGGTCGACCGCGGCGCCTTCGCTGCGCTCGCCGCCATGGTGACCGATCAACTCGGCGCGCGGACGACCACGCGCGACGTACTGCGCGCGTTGCAACGGCCGGTGCGGGCCCCGCGGAGAATCAGCCTCGACCTGTCGCAGCGCCGTGAGGGCTAGCGAGGCTGACGCCCCCGGCGTCGATCCCTTGGGCCGGGCAGCCCCTTACCTCCAGGTCGCGCGCCTGGCGCTGGCCAGGCAAGGAACTTTCGCCTCCCCGGGCCGTCTGAATGGCTATCATGACCCCACCTCGGAGGGAGGGAACCATGCGACATCGCCGCCTCCTCGCGTCGCTCCTGGCCTGCGCCGTGGGCTCGGCCGTGGCCGGCTACGGCTTCAGCTCGCTGGCCGCCAAGGACGCGCCCGGACGGGACTCCCGGCTCTTCCGCATCGACACCGCGAAGAAGAAGATCCTCGGGCCCGCGAGCCACGTGCCCAACTACCTGGGGCTGCGCCTCGTCTCGGTCAGCATGGACCAGCCGCAGTACTGGCGGAACGAGAAGGTGCGGGTCAAGGTGATGATGCCCGGCCGTCCGGGCAC
This sequence comes from Deltaproteobacteria bacterium, assembly GCA_016218785.1. Taxonomy (GTDB): domain Bacteria; phylum Myxococcota_A; class Polyangia; order JACRCY01; family JACRCY01; genus JACRCY01. The sequence continues at coordinate 10,620 of JACRCY010000283.1, read as the reverse complement.
GAAGATCACGGTCGCGTGGAACAAGCGCGACGGGACGCCGCGCACCTCGGGACCCCACGAGCTGGACGCGCACGGCGTGGCGGTCGTCGAGATCATGGACGGCGGCAAGCAGCGCCTGGAGCTGGGCGAGTACCGCGTCGAGGTGCGCGTCGACAAGTCGGTGCAGGGGAGCAGCACCTTCGCCGTCGTGGAGGGGTCCTTAGGCGCCGTCTCGCTCGCCTACGAGTTCAAGCGCTGCACCAGCCTCGACGAGCTGGAGAAGGTCAAGGCCGGCTGGTTCCTCGGGAACGTCGGCGGCGCGGGCAAGCGCTGGGGCAACGGGCTCTCGTTCAAGAACGAGCTGCGCGTGGCGAACCAGCAGTACAACGGCAAGGTCGAGCTGGCCAGCCGTTGCATGCTGCCGGGGTGCAACGGCATCGACGCCGGTCCGCGCCAGACCGTCGAGGTCAAGGACGGCAAGGTCTCCGCCACGATGGACATCCGCGGCCACTCGGGCCCGTTCCAGGTGGAGTTCATCACGCCGAAGGGGAGCCTCCGGCACCAGTTCGAGGGTTCGAGCCACGTCGAGCGCGACATGGTGCAGATCTCCAAGGGGGTGCGCTGGCTGCACCGCGCCGGCCTCGCGCCCTACCAGGGCACGGTGCAGGTGCCGGGCCGCCAGGTCTTCGTCGACAAGAAGCTCGAGACCGAGGAGACCGCGTTCGAGATCGACTCGGTCATCGCCACCGGCGGCCAGCTCACGATCAAGGTGCGCAAGGCGGTCACCGGCGCGGCGCTCCACGTCTGGGTGCCGATGAACGACGGCAAGTTCGAGCGGCAGACGATCCCGGTCGCGGCGAAGCTGAAGGTCGGCGACGAGGTGAAGGTGCCGGTGGCGCAGCCCTTCAGCCTGGTGGCCGTGGGCGGGTACGCCGGCGGCAAGCTCAGCGAGGGGTACGTGGTGGCCTTCCCGCCCGCGGCGATGAAGGTCGCGGTCGACGCGCCCCGGGCCGGCGCGCCGCTCAGCACCGTGCCGGTCACCGTGACCGTCACGGACGTCGACGGGCGGGGCCTCGCGGCCTCCGGCATCCTCGAGGCGTTCGACAACCGGGTGGCCTCGAAGAGCCCCGCGTCGCCGCTCGCGTCGGCCGTTGGCGATTCGTTCCGCAACGTCTCCAACTCCCTCTCGCGCTGGGTCGATCCCATCGCGCTCGAGGAGCAGCGCAAGAAGGAGGAGCGCGAGTACAAGCGCCAGGAGCGCCGGCAGAAGGCGCGCGACGCCAAGGAGGAGCGGGCCGCGCGCATGCCGGCCAGGACGAAGGCGTCCTACGGCTACGGCGGCCTCGGCCTGTCGGGCACGGGCAAGGGGGGCGGCGGCTACGCCATGGGCCGCGCGTACGGGGCGGCCGCGCCGAGTCTGATGGCCAAGAGCATCCGGGTGGGGGGCATCATCGGCCGCGCCAGCGGCGGCGACGGCGGCGACGACGAGGCGGCCGAAGGCGAGCTGATCCGCGAGGGGGAGCAGAAGGTCGTCTTCTGCGAGCGGGTCGCCGTGGACGCGGGCGGCCGCGCCACGGTGCAGGTGAAGCTGCCGCCGCAGACGGGCCGCCTGGCTTTCCGCTTCGTGGCGCTCAAGGGCCTCGACCACGCGACCGGACAGGCCGGCGCCGACGTCTCGAAGCGCGCCTACGTCGAGGTCCGGCTGCCGAACGCCTTCGTGCCCGGCGCCCAGCTCGAGGGGCGACTCCTGGTGGTCAATACGGGCAGGGAGCCGATCACCCTCTCGCTCGCGGGCCCCGGCGTCCGGGGGTTCGCCCCGGCGCCGATCGCCCCCGGCGCGCGGGAGATCGCGTTCCCCTGGAAGGCGACGGGCGACGGCAAGGTCGTCGCGGTGCTCAGCGACGCGCGCGGGAAGGTCATCGACCGCCGCGAGCACGCCGTGCGCGACGCCACCACGCAGGCCGTCACGTTCACGCGCATCGAGTTCGGCGGCAAGAAGCCGGTGGGCATGGCGCCCGACGAGACCGCCATGGTCTTCGAGGGCCCGGGCCGCCTGCTCAAGGGCGTGGTCATGAACATGGTCACCACCATGTACTCCTGGTTCGGCCACGCCGAGGCCCTTTCGGCGCAGGTGGCGGTCCGCGCGGCCGTGCTCGCCGCCATCCACCGCGGCATCCTCGACGACGACGGGCTCGAGCAGACCCTGCGCGTCGACCTGGACAAGGCCGTCCGCGACCTGCACGAGCGCTTCTACGACGAGAAGAGTGGCCTCGTGCGCCCCTACCCCGGGCTCGCGCCCAACCCGCTCTGGTCCGCCTGGGCCGCCCGCAACCTCCACTCGGCCCGCCGCGCCATCAGGCAGACGCCGACGCTCGCGCCGAAGGCGCGCGACGCCCTGCGCCTCGCGGAGAAGATGACCGCGGGCATCGACAAGGCGCTCAAGGCGAAGGCCCAAGACAAGGCGTACCAGCTGGCCGGCTACGATCCCAACCACGACGGCCTCGAGACCGTCCCCGTCGAGATCGACGGCAAGGTCGTGTGGCGCGTGATCACCGACGACGCGGTGCAGCGCTTCGTCGTGGACAGGCTCACCCCGATGATCGACCCGGACCAGAAGGACGCCGAGCTGGCCTTCGGCCGCGCCTACGACACCTTCCGCTTCCTGCGCGCCTTCAAGCGCACGGGCGCATTCCAGTACCTGATGGAGTCGGCCAAGGCGGCGTGGCTCGCGGGGCCGAAGGGGCGGGAGGAGTTCAATCGCCTCTACGCGACCATCGCGCGCGGCATGATCGTCACGCAGGAGCCGGGCCTGCTCCAGGGGCCGGCGCTCCTCGGCGGGGTCTACTCGACCCCCATGGCCATGGTGCGTTTCTTCGAGCTGGTCCTGCTCACCGGCGGCAGCAAGACGCCGGCTGGCGCGGTGAGCCTGGTGGATCAGGCCGGCGCGCGCGCCTTCAAGTTCGGCGAGAAGATCAAGGCGCGCGGCGCGGGCGCGCTCCGGGTGCCGGCGGGCGCGGTGGTGCGCCTCGACCGGCCCGGCCGCGTCTCCCTCGTCGAGGCCGGCGCGGTGCCCTTCGCCCGGGCCGCGGTGAGCCGGCCGAGCATCCGCGTGGCGCAGGAGACGGTCCTCCACGTCCAGCTCGACCAGGCGCGCGACCCGCTCGAGTACTACGCCGTCATCGCCGTCCCGACGACGACGTCGGTCAAGCAGACCGAGGACATCCTGTCGGACTACAAGGGGCAGCTCGTCTACGGCCAGCAAGGGACCGGCGGCGCCAAGCTGCAGTTCCTGGCGGTGCCGTTCCGCGGCGCGCGCGACCTGCGCCTCTGGCTCGAGGGGCTCTACCCCGGCACCGCCGACGCCGTCATCGCCATCCGCCACATGAGCAACCCGGCGGACGTCTGCACCGTGCGGGTCAAGGACGTGAACGTGCAGTAGGGCCCACGCCCCTGCGTCTCAGAGCCGCGCTCCCACGAAGTCCGCGGCCCGGAACGGCAGGTCGAGGAGCCCCCGTCGCGGGTGCTCCTCGGCGTAGGGGCTCACGCGCCGCGTGAAGCGCGTCGGGTAGTAGTTCAGGTGGAAGATCAGCGCGGCGGCGCGCGCGCCGAGGTCGGGGAGCGCGGCGATGCGGGACGCGAGGGCCTGGTCGCGGCACGCGGCGAGGCCCTCGGCCACGCGCTCCAGCGCGAAGCGGGTCGCGGGGACCGCGGCGTCCGGCGGGCCCGCGTGCGGCGCGGGATCGTTGCGGCACCGCCAGAGCGACTCCTCTCCGGGGCGGGCGAACGGGTCCACCGGCAGGCCGTCGAGCCAGACGTTGTAGTGCACGTGGGGGGCGGAGAGCCCGAGCGACACGATGAAGTCGAGTCCCGACGTGCCCGACAGCGCGACCGGCTCGCCGCGGGCGACCACGTCGCCGACTCGCACCAGCGCGCGCCCCAGGTGGACCGAGACGGTCATCACGCCGTGGCCGTGGTCGAGCATCACCTTGAGGCCACCGCGGTTGAACTCGCTGGAGACGCGCACCACCCGTGCCGGCGCCGCCGCCACCACGACCGTGCCCGGGCTGACCGCGAAGTCGGTGCCGTTGTGGCTGTCGTAGGTGCGGGTCCCGCCGCGGAAGTCGCAGGGCTGCGTCTTGCGCACCGACCAGCCCTCCGCTTCCGGGGTGGGCGTGCGATTGAAGAAGTTGTAGATGGGGACGCGGCGGTCGCGCGGCCGCAGCCCCAGCCAGAGGCTGGCGGCCAGGGCCGGCTGGAAGATGCCCAGGGAGGACACGCCGAAGCGCGACGGCGGGGTGAGCCCGTCGCCCCGGAGGGCCAGGAGGGTCTCGCGCAGCCGCTCGCTCACGGGGGCCAGGCCGAAGGTCTCGACGAGCGAGAGGCGCCGGTGCACCCACTCATGGTATTCTGGGCGGACATGCCTGCACAGCGCACCCCACCCGGGGTACTGGCGTGCGCCCTGGTCGCGAGCGCCCTCCTGGCCGCCGCGTCGCCGGCCCGCGCGGGGGGCTTCGCGGTCCCCGAGGTGGGCGTGCGGCGCACGGGCATGGGCGCCGTGATCGGCCGCCCCGACGAGCCGTCCGCCGTGTACCACAACCCGGCCGGGCTCACGCTGCTCGAGGGAACCCGCCTGTACGTGTCGTTCGGCGCGGGCCTGCTCCAGTCGGAGATGCGCCTCCGTCCGTGGGCGGGGAGCGACCGCTTCATCACCCAGCCCGTGGACTCCTCGGGCTACTACCCGTCCGCGTCCCCGAAGATCGCGATCGGCCTCATCCCGATGATCGTGGCCACGACCAGCCTGTGGCGCGACCGCCTCTACGGGGCCCTCTCCTTCTCCGTCCCCAACGGCACCGGCTCCATCCTTCCCGCGGACGGCGTCACCCGCTACCACCTCATCACCGGGTACCTGATCACGGGCCTCTGGAGCGGGACGGTCGCGTGGCGGGCGCTCCCGTGGCTGAGCGTGGGGGCCGGCGTGGGCGCGATGTACGTCAGGATCTACGGCCGGCGGCTGTTCTTCCCGATCGTCAACGGTGAGGACTACAGCAACTTCCTCGGCAGCAAGACGGAGCTGACGATGTCGGGGAGTGACGTGGTGCCGAACTGGACCGTCGGCCTGCTCGGGCGCCCGCACCCCCGGGTGTCGCTCGGAATGACGGTGATCGGCCGGAGCGACGTGACCCTCGAGGGCCCGGTCAAGGTGAAGCTCGGCGACGACGCCCTCATGCAGACCACGCTCTCGGGCTCGCAGCGCACGGGGGTCGTGATCCCCTGGACCCTCCTCGCCGGCGCCAACGTCGACGTCACCCGTCACGTCGAGGTCGGCGCGGAGTTCCGCTACTACTTCTACCATGACTACAGGAGCCAGCACACCGACCTCACGGGCATCGAGCTGATCACCGAGCTCGACACGCCGAAGAACTACACGGACTCGTGGCAGATCGCCGGCGGCGTGCGCGTCCACTCGCTCCCGCGGGTGCCGGCGCTGGACCTGATGGCCGGCGCCCACTACGACATCACCCCCGCCCCGCCCCAGACGGTCAGCCTCGACCAGCCGACCTTCACGCACCTCGGGTTCCGCTTCGGCGCCCGCTACACCCTCCGCGACAGGTACCGGCTCGGCTTCTCCTACACGCGCTACTGGTACCTCGTCCCCACCACCGAGGGGAGCCTCACCACGCCGCCAACGAACTTCAAGGGCAAGGGGGCGAACAACATCCTGACCGTGTCGTTCGAGGCCGTGCTGGGGCGTGGGCTGGGGCAGATGTGGCGGCGCACCACGGCGGCGCACCCGGCGCCGGCGACGGCCCCGCCGCCGCCGTCTCCCCGGCCGCCGGCCTCGACCGCAACGCCGGCGTCGACCCCGGCGCCCGCGTCGACCCCGGCGCCCGCGTCGACCCAGCCGGGCACCTGAGCTCGCGGGGGCATCACCCCGCCAGCCGCACCAGCGCGCCGGCCGCCGCGCCGAACCGGCCCAGGATGCGCACCGTGTGCGGCGAGCGGCCGAAGTCGCGGCCGTCTCCGGCGCTCCGCCGCCTCGGCAACCCTGGTAAGATCGTATCGTCGTGCGGCTGCTGACAATCACCTGCATCGTGGCGACGACGATCGGCGTCCGCCCCGCCGGCGCGGCGACCGGCGCACCGACCCGCCTGCTGATCGTGGCCACTCCCGAGTCGTCGATGGCCGTCGAGCTGGCGCCGGTGCTGGGCGCGAACGTCGCCGATCTCGCCATCGAGGCGTCGCTGCTCCACGCGCGGCTGCCCGAGGGCGACGCGGCCGCCGAGGCGGCCGCGGCTGCGCGTCTCGGCGCGGAGGCCGGAATGCCGCTCGTGCTGTGGGTGCGAGTGCACGCGAGTCCCCCGGGCCGACGCATCACCCTCTTGCTCGCGGACCGTCTCACCGACAAGACGGTGATCCGTAGCGTGACCGTGCCTGCCGATCTGCCCCCGACCGACCTCCTGCGCCTCCTGGCACTGAAGACGCGCGGCCTCATCCGGGCTTCGCTCCTCGAGCGCGAGCGCACGGGGCCCGCGAGCGCGCCTGGAAGCCTCCCCGCGCCGGCGGCGACGGGAGGACCGAGCCCGCGAGCTGCCGGGCCGCCCGTGAGCCGGTCGCGGCCGATCGCGCTCGAGGCCGGCGGGCGTGTGGCGAGCTATCCTGGAGCGCAGCGCGGCGAGTACGGTCTCGGCGTTGCGGCGCGGGTGGGGCGCGGGTCCTGGCGCGCGGTCGCGTCCGTCGAGACGCTCTGGCAGCAGGCGGACCGCGACGGCGTGGCGGCGTCGTTGGTGCTGGTGGTGCCCGCCGCCGGTCTCGAGCGCGTGGTGCGCGCGGGTGCGCTCGAGGGGTGGGCCGGGCTGCGGGCCGGGCTCCTCGTCGGCGTGGTGCACGCCAGCGGCCCCGACGTGGTCGTCGGCACCGACACGCGCGTGCGGGCGGCCCTCGGCGCCTCCATCGGCGGCGCGATCAACCGCGGGCGGATCCGCGTCGCGGCCGAGCTGGGCGTGCAGGGGATCCCCGGGAGCCATGGCTACTCGGTCCATGGCGGCGAGGTGGTCGGGATCGGCAGCGTGCGCGCCTGGGTGGCCCTCTCGGCCGGGTGCTCGCTCTAACCAGGGTCGCATTGACTGAGCGTCAATGCGACCTTGGTTAGCAGATCACCAAAGGGGGGCTCCGCCCCCCTTCCCCGCGAGGGGACCTCGCGGGGCCCCCTTCCCCCTGCGGCCGCACACGCGGCCGGCTCGCCCTGCGGGCTCCGCAACAGCACGTGCAGCGATGATCGCCGCACTTGGATCACTCTCAGCGCGACCCTGGTTAGACATGAACGCACCGACCGGGACCCCACCCCTGCTCCCGGCCGCGCTCGCGGCCGGCTCGGCCTGCGGCCGCTCTGCTTAGCTTGTCGGCATGGGCAGCACACTGTAGGCTTGTGTCTCACCCTGGCGAGTATCGAGTTTGGTCCGCCACGTCCACGATCAATGTGGAGCTGAAGCGCGGGGGCAGGAGGTGTGCATGAGGTCCCGGAGCCTGCAGGGCGTGCTCGTCGTGTCGCTCGCTCTCTCACTCGCGTCCACCAGCGCGTCGTGGGCCGCGCCGCGGTCCTTCCCGGTCGGCAGCGTCATCGTCCCCATGGACCTGGCGTACCAGGACCGCGGCCTGTTCCAGGCGTACGGGCTCGTGTTCGCGCTGCTGAACCAGGGGGTGAAGGTCTACTGGGTCATCGACCCCAACAAGACCTGGCACGACGCCGACTGCAACACGGCGGGTGACCTGTGCGGCTGGGACTGCGCCGAGGAGGGCTCCGGCACCAAGTGCGCCTACCCCACGGCGAGCCCCGACTTCTACGCCGGCGCCGACGTGCGGTGGCAGGAGGGCGGCCGCGCGCCCGCGGGCACCACGATCACCCGGCACGGCTACCGCGGCGGACCCTTCGTCATCGACGCCGCGGACGCGGCCGTCGCCCTGCCGATCATCGACGCCTGGAATGACCAGACGCAGTGGAGCGGCAACCCGTGGGCGCAGCGCACGGTCTTCCAGGTGGTGGCGGTGCACGAGGCCGCGGAGGCGTTCACCGGCGACGTGCGCAAGGAGATGGTCGCGGCCCCCACGATCGCCGTCTTCTCCGACGGCAACGAGGACATCGCCACCAGCTACCTCCGGGCGGCCGGCATCCCGCAGTCGAACGGCGGCGAGTTCCCGGCCGGGAAGTGCGGCGCCGCCAACTGCGGCCCGGGCACGGCCAACCCCGACATGCTGACCGTCCCCGCCATCATGGGCGACATGGGCACGTGCACCAGCCCCAACACCGACCACAAGAACGGCAGCCTGTTCACCGTCGACGGCGTGCCCGCCTACTGCCAGATCATGTCGATGCACTGGGCCGTGACCGACCGCGAGACCGTGCAGTGCGAGGGCGGGTGCCCGGCCACCCAGGCCGAGTGCGCCGGGGAGACCTTCACCTACCACGGCCACGAGGTCATCGCCGAGGTCCGGCAGTTCCTGCAGTACCCGGTCCACTTCTTCGCCGAGTGCCAGGCGGTGAACGCCTACGAGAACACCGTTCCCAACCCCGCGTGGCCCTACCTCGACGACACCGGCCGCGACGGGCACTTCCTCACGACGACCGGCAACCCGCCGTCGTGCAACAACCCGGGCGGCGCCTGCACCGACGCCGACTACAGCTGCGTGGAGAACTGGTGCGACAACGGCACGCGCTCCTGCTGCCAGCCCAAGGACATCAAGGAGAAGGGCGCGGGCTACCTCATCGCGGCACAGCCGAACAGCGCCACGCTCAAGATCCTGCGCCCCGACATCCCGTACAACCAGCTCGACGGCGCGTTCGGCACCGTGGGTGGCAGCGAGCCGGCCTACAACCTGAGCGCGTTCCTCGGCACCGGCTACAAGAACGACCGCGAGGTCGTGTTCATCACCGGCCCCACCGGCCCCGGCGCCCAGGACCTGTGGATGAGCGGCTACGTGGACGGCACCTGCAACATCGGCGACCCCGACACGCCCGGCAGCGGCACGTGCGGCATCGGCAAGGTCTCCTACCTCGGCGGGCACAAGTACGACACCAACGTGCCCGTCAGCGGGAGCACGACGAGCCAGGGCACGCGCCTCTTCCTGAACGCCCTGTTCGAGGCCGACTGCGTCACCTCGGTGGGGCAGCCCGACCTGTCGCTGGGGCTGGCCGGCGCGGCCGGCGGCCCGACGCTCCCGGTGTCGGGGGACTTCGCCGCGACCTTCAACAACGCCGGCGCCGGTCCAGCGCTCGAGGCGTACCTGCGGCTCGCCCTCCCCGCCCACGTCACGGCCACGGCGGCCGAGGGCAACGGCGTCATCGCCCCGGGCTCGGCCGAGTGGGACCTGGGCTCGATCTCCGGCACGGTCCGCCAGGCGGGCGACCCGCCCGCGGCCGGCAGCCGCGGCGTGACCCTCCAGTTCGACGACTACGGCGACTACACCATCGAGGTGTCGCTCGACTACCGGATCGGCGCCTCGAGCCGGCGCGTGGGCCCCGTGGCGGTCGTGGTGACCGTCGGGCACGAGACGCCCGCGGACGGCGGCGCGGGCGGCGACGGCGGCACGGGCGGCGACAACAGCTCGGGCTGCGGCTGCGCCGCCAGTGGCACGTCCGGCGCCAGCCTGGCACTGCTCGCCCTCACGGGTGCGCTCGCCCGGCGTGGCCGCCGGCGGCGCTGACGCGCCCGCCGCCCCCTCACTTCTCGAGCGAGTCCTCCCAGGGCCGGTCGGCGTAGGTCGCCATCACCGACAGCAGCAGCAGCCGCTCCTCGCGGAGCGCCTCGGCGAGCTTCCGGGCGCGCTCGGCGCCGAAGCGCTTGAGCACCAGGGCGTCCTCGTCCGCCTGCAACCCCTTGAGCTGGTCGAAGACCCCGCCCCAGTCGGCGGGCTCCTGGTCGATGAGTCGCCGCACCTCGGACACGCGCTCCCGCCGCACCCCGGCGTAGTCCCCCAGCAGCTGGTGCCCTTCCTGGGAGCTGAGGCCCAGCAGCTTCTGGATCTCGGCGGTCTTCTCCACCGCCTTGCGCTCCTGCGTCCCGGGGTCAGAGAGGTACCAGCGCATGAGGTGCGCCACGTCCTCCTTCCACGGCTCCCACCGCTGCCGGGCCTGCTCGCGCCCGAGGTCGCACAGGGTGCGGCGCGCGAGGTCGTCGCCGACGCCGCCGTCGTGCCGGGGGCGCTCCACGCGCGGCGCAGGGCGCGGCGCGGCGGCGGCCCGGTCCCCCAGCTCGCGGATCAGGCCGGCCAGCGGCGCCCGCCGCTCGGCCTCGCAACGCTCCGCGGCACGCTCCCTTGGCGCCCGCGCTGCCGCGGCGGCCGCGGCCGCCGCCCGCTCGCGGCGCAGGCGCAGGTAGAGCCAGGCGTCGAGGCCGCACGAGGCCAGCAGGAGCAGGGCCACCATCCATCGTGAGAGGGAGCCAGCCTTCATCGGGGCACTGCTCGAAGCGTACCACGACCCGGCTGCCGCCGCAGACCGGCGGGCAGCGGGTGCAGTTCCGGCCAGTCGGATCAGTCGCCATGGCCTGGGCCGTGGGTGCCCTCAGTGCGGAAACGAGACGGAGTGTCTCGTTGTGGGGGGCATGGCCCCACCCCATCCCCGGTGAAACGAGACACTTCGTCTCG